>NZ_JBXVPZ010000234.1:0-14990 GCF_057961495.1 Streptomyces sp. P5F9
GGCCCAGCCCCAGCGCCTCACCGGCCTCGGTCTGCCCGTCGTGCACCCCGCTGATCGCGGACCGGAAGATCTCGGACAGATACGCGGCGTAGAAGACGACGAGACTCAGACACCCGGCGGTGAACACGTCCAGCCGGATGCCCGCCGAGGCCAGACCGAAGTAGGTCAGGAAGATGATGGCCAGCAGCGGGACGTTCTTGAAGATCTCCGTGTAGACGGCGGCGACGGCACGCGCGGGCCACGCCCTGCTGAGCCGGAGCAGCGCCACGACCAGGCCCAGCACGACCGCGCCGGTGAAGCCGACCACCGTGTACGAGACCGTGCGCCACAGCGCGTCGATCAGGTCGGACCGGTAGTCGGACCAGGGGACTTGGAAAAGACCCGACATGTCGATTCCTCACTTCCCGATGGACGGCGGTGTCCAGTCGTTCGGCCGGTCCACACCGCGTCGGGCGGCGGCGACATCGGCGGCGGGCTTGAGGAACTGCTCGGGATCGCCGCCGTACTTCGTGACGAGCTTCGCCAACTCGCCGTTCTCGTACATGGCGTCGATCTGCGCGGAGATCGCCCGCTCCAGCTTCGTGGCCTTCTGGGGGAGGTAGAAGCCCGTCTGATACGGCTCGAAGTACTGGAGAGCCGGCTTCGCCTTCACCTCGGCGGCGGTCGGCGGGGTCAGGTACTCGGTGGCGATCTTCAGGTCCGGACGCTGCTTCTGCGCCGCGATGATGATCAGCGGGTCCAGGAAGCCGACGTCGACGCGGCCGGCGCCGAGGTCGTCGAACACCCCGTTGGCGTCCGGGTAGGCGTGCAGCTCGGCGCCGGGCACGGCCTGGATCGACTTGACCCAGACATAGCCGTCGACCGTGCCGAGGCTGCGGCCCTTGAGGTCGGCGACCGTCCTGTAGGTCTTGCCGCTGCGCACGGCCATCGCCGGCGGCGAGTAGTACGGCGGGTCGGTGAACAGCCCCTGTTTCTGCCGGTCCGCGGACCAGGCGACCCCGCCGACGGTGATGTCGACACGGCGGGACTGGACCCCGGCGAGCATGCCGGCGAAGTCCGTGACCTGGGGCTTGATCCGCAGGCCCAGCTTCTTGGCCACGTAGGTGAGGATGTCGCCGTCCAGCCCGACGATCTTCCCGCCCCGCTCGGTGGTGTAGGGCGCGTACGGCTGGACGGCCACCTTGAGGACGCCGGGCGTGAGCGTGCCCAGGGCGGCGGTCTTCGCGGAGACGTTCTTCGGGGCGTCGTCGCCCCCGGAACCACAGGCGGCGACGGTGGACAACATCAGCGCCGCGGACAACGCGACGGCGAGCGAGCGCACACGGATCATCGGCACGGGCCTTCCGTATCGGCACTGAAGAGATCGGCACTGAAGGGACCCGCCGTTCACCGCGCTGTGCCCTCGGCGGGGAGTGATTGGGCCCAAACGCTAGGCATCAACCCGCCGCACGTCATCGTCCACTTCGTACGAAGTTGTGGCCGGATTCATACGGTCCCCTGTACGGTGCGTCCAATCCGGCTCGCCCGCGACGGGAGGAATCCCCGTGCTCAGCCCGTCACTCGCCCAGGAGATCGCCGGGGACACCTCCGCCGTCATCGGCTTCAACGTGTTGATCACCGACGCGGAGGGCATCGTCATCGGCAGCGGGGACAGCAGCCGCGTCGGCAGCTTCCACGAGGCGTCCGTCGATGTCGTCCGTACGAAGGAACCGGCCACGCACAGCGCCTCCCAGGCGCAGCAACTGCGCGGCGTACGCCCCGGCGTGACCCTCCCGCTGATCACCAACGGGCAGGCCGTGGGCACGGTCGGCATCACCGGCACACCCGCACAGGTCCGCCGCTTCGGACTCCTCGTCAAACGCCAGACGGAGATCCTGCTCCGGGAGTCCGTGATGCTGCGCTCCCGGCTGCTCGCCGAACGGGCCGCCGAGAAACTCCTCGCCGACATCGCGTCCTACGACCCCCAGGTCGTCGAGGGCGACTTCCTCGTGTTCCGCGCCGCCGAACTCGGCTTCGACCTGCGGCTACGACGGGTCGCCGTCGCCTTCGAGGTGAGCGTGCCGCATCCGGCGCCCCGCCGTCAGGGCGGCACCCGGAGCCGGGACATGGCCCTGGTCCGCTCCGAACTGCTGCGCACCGTGGGGGAGATCTTCGCCGACCCCCAGGACATCGTCGCCTCCACCGCACCCGGCTGGATCGGCGTCCTGCACCGGCTCACCGCCGGAGGCTCCACGACCTCCCTCGTCGCCGACTGCCGACGGGTCACCGATCTCATCGCCGCCCAGGACGGGCTCGTCGCCCGCGCCGGTATCGGTGAACCCGCCACCTCCGTCGGCGGCCTGCACGACTCCTACCAGGACGCGTGCGACGCGCTGCGGCTCGGTGCCCGGTTCGCCGAGGCCGCGCCCGTCCACCTGATCACCGACCTGCGGGTCCACCAGGTGGTGACGGCGGTGAGCCAGGCGGCGCGCAACCGCCTGCTGGACCTCACCGCCACCGAACTGCGCGCCCAGCCGGACTGGCCGGCCCTCCGTGACACGGTGACCGCCTGGTGCGAGAGCGGGTTCAACCTCGTCCGTACCGCCGAGGCCCTGCACATCCACCGGAACACCGTCGTCTACCGGATGAACAAGATCGAGCAGATCACCGGCCGCTCCCTGCGGGAGTACCGGACGGCCATGGCGCTCTATCTCGCGTGCCTGGCCGACCGGTTGGGCGGTGGAGCGGTCCGCTGAGCGCGTCAGGCCGAGGTGCCCCGGGTGCGGAGCATCCGGCTCACCTCGTCCGAGCGCTCCAGGAGCGTGAGGCGGACCACCGGGACGGCCTCACGGGAAGCCTCACGGGCCCGCTCGATGTACGTCGGGTCGATGCCGTGCAGCGGGAAGAGGCGCTGCGTGTAGCTCATCGCCAGGATCATTCCGCCCTGGTGCAGCTTCGGGACCGCCTCCAAGTAGCGCTCGGCGTAGGGCGCGAGCAGCTCGTCCTGGCCGGGGCGCCAGAAGGCCGCCGCGACCAGGCCGACCGAGTTGACGGGGACCGTACGGTCCACGACCAACTGCTGCCAGATCTCCGCCTTCGTGGCCGCGTCGGGCAGGGCGGCCCGTACGGTGAGGGCGCGGAGCCAGGCGTCGGGGTCCGGGTCGCGGGCGAGCAGACGGCCGGATTCCGCCGTGACGTCGCCGCCCAGTTCCGCCTCGCGGATCAGCGCACGCCAGTGCAGGTCCACGTCGTCACCGGCCTGTTCGCGCAGCCAGGCGAGATCGTCCGCGGTCGTCGCGGTACGGGCCAGCCCGCGCAGCGCGACCTGACGGCGGCCGGGGTCTCCGGCGAGGCTTCGGCAGGCGGCCGCCACCGCTGCCGACAACTCGACGCGCTCGGCGGGCGGCGCCCACAGTTCCGCGACGTTCGCGGCGAGGGTCAGATACGGCTCGATCACCGCGTCGGACGTCTCGGCCGTCAGCACCGAGGTGAGGCACCGCCCGGCCTCCGCCGCCGTGGCCTCGCCGGTCGTCAGCATGTCCCACACGGTGGCGGCGGCCACGCCCCGGGAGATGGCCGTGGGCAACTGTGCCGCCGTACGGAAGAGGGCGTCCCTGGTCGTGGGATCCGGGCGGGTCGTCGCGAACGTCAGATCGTCGTCGTTGATCAGCAGGACGTCGGCGTCGGACGGAAGGCCGGTGACCGCGGTACGGGGCTCCGTCACCTCGACCCGGACCAGCCCCCGGCGTTCGAGCGCGTCGCCGTTCCTGGCGTACGCGCCCACCGCCAGGACCTGCGGACGCGGGTCGGCGGCGGCCACCAGCGTGACCGTGTCGCCGTCGCGCTCCAGCGTGAAGCGATCGGTGCCCGCCGTCTCCAGCCAGGCGGTTCGCCAGGTGTCCAGGTCGCGGCCGCTGGCCTCGGACAGGGAGTCGATCAGGTCCTGGAGTGTGGTGTTGCCCCAGGCGTGGCGGGCGAAGTAGGCGGCCATGCCGGTCCTGAAGTGCTCTTCGCCGACGTACGTCTTGAGCTGCTGGAGGACGGACGCGCCCTTGGGGTAGGTGATGTTGTCGAAGATCGACGCGGCCTGGGCGACGTCGTGGATGGGCTGGTGGATCGGGTGCGAGGCGGGGCCCTGGTCGGACAGGTACGCGCTGATCTTGCCGATCATCAGATGGCTCGCCCACGCGTCCGTGTGCCGGGTGGCGCGCTCGGCCGCCCAGTGGCAGGCGAACTCCGCGAACGCCTCGTTCAGCCAGAGGTCGTCCCACCAGCGCATGGTGACGATGTCGCCGAACCACATGTGCGCCATCTCGTGCAGCAACACCCGTGCCAGCAGCCCGTGTTCGGCCGGGGTCGGCGCGGCCCGCCGCAGGAACACGTCCGACCAGGTCACACAGCCGTAGTTCTCCATCGCCCCGCCGAACTCGGGCATGAACACCTGGTCGTAGCGGCGCTGCGGGAACGGCATCGCGAAGACCTCGCCGTAGAAGGCGAGGCCCTGGCGGGTGAGGGTGAAGATCTCGTCGGCGTCGCGGTCGAGGACCTCGGCGAGTGAACGGCGGGCGTACAGGCCCAGGCTGTGGCCGTCGGCCTCGCGGCGGACCTCGTGGAAGGGGCCCGCGTTGATGACCGTGTTGTAGACGGACAGGGGCGGGGTGTCCGGGAAGGCCCAGCGGCGGGCCGCGTCCAGCTCCTCCACCTGCGCGTCACCGGAGTTGCTGGTGACGGTCCAGGCGGACGGAGCCTTGACGGTGAAGGCGTGCGGGGCCTTGAGGTCGGGCTGGTCGAAGCACGCCCACACGAAGCGGGCCTCGTCCGGTTCGAAGCTCATCCACACGTACACCTCGCCGTCGGCGGGGTCCGTCGCCTTGTGCACGCCCTCGCCGGCCGTGGTGTCGGCCTGCACGCTCTCCACCCGCAGCACGTTCCGCTCGGCCAGGTCCGGCAGTTGGATCCGTCCGTCCTCGGCGGGAGCGAGGGCGACGCCGTTCAGCGTGGCGCTCAGCACCTGTGCCGCACAGTCCACGAACGTCTCCGCGCCCGGCTCGCGACAGGTGAACACCACGGTCGACACAGCGCGGACCTCGGGCCCGTCGGGCAGTGCGGTCAGATCGACGTCCACGTCGTACCGCTCGACCGCGATCAGTTCGGCCCGGCGCTCGGCCTCGATGCGGGTCAGGCTTCGGATCCCCATGCGTCCTCCCTCGGCAGACAGCGGCCGTCAGCGTACGACGGAGATCGACGGGGGGTGCAAGGGTTTTCGGCGGCCTTCGGCTTCGGCCGCCGTCGGAGCGGCGCGCGTCCGGAGCCGGGGCCGTTGACCGGCCATGACGACCGGACAGCGGCTGACCGGCCACGCCGAACGACACGCCGGGCGCTCGTCCCCCGCCCGAGCGCCCGGCGTGTGCGAGGACGGGGCCGGCGGCGCGGTGGGTGCTCGTCCCCGCCCGAGCGCCGCGCCGCCGGCCCCGTCGTATCACCGCCCCCGCAACCCCGCGCTGATCACCCGCCCCGTCCGGCGCGCGGTCTCCGCGAGCCGTTCCAAGTGGTGGGCCGGGTCGGTGAGGACGCACAGGGCCGCCACGGGTGTGCCGCGCACCCCGAGCAGCGGAACTGCCGCGCAGCACACACCAGTCACCACTTCCTCCCGGTCGAACGCGGCACCGCGCTCCCGTATCGCGTCGGCGTCCCGCGCCCAGGACGCGGGCAGCGGTCCCGGCAGGGGTGCCGGCGCGGCCGTGGCCACCAGGACCTTGCCCGCCGCGGTGAACCACGGCCAGGTCATCCGGGTCTCCAGCGGATCGGGCCGTCGGGCGTCTTCGGGACACCACTCGACCATCAGCGTCTCGCCCTTCCACAGCACGGCGATCCCCACCGTCGTACCCGTGAGCTGCGCCAGCCGCCGCATCGGTTCCCGTGCGGCGGCGCGCAGCCGGGGATGCGGCTGCCACGCGCTCCCCAGTCGGAACATCCGCGGGCCGACCCGGTAACTCCCTCCGCACCGCTCGACCGCGCCCAGGTCCGCCAGTTGTTCCAGCAGGCGGTACGCGGTCGTCTTGGGCAGCCCGCAGTCGGCCGCCAGCCTCGTCGGCCCCGCCTCCACGGCCCGCTCCACCGCCTCCAGCAGTGCGAAGGCGCCCTCCAGCACACTCCTTCCGCCGGCGTTCCCCGTGGCGGCGGGTAAGGTCTCCGGCCGCCGTACCGGCACCCGTGTCCCAGGTGCCATCACTCCCCGTGCGATCACACGTCTCGCCCCCGTTTGCCTGTTGCGCAGCCGCCAGGCGACGGCCCTGCCGTCATGCCCGGACGGGACGCGGTCGGCGCCCCGTCCGTTCCCCAGCAGATTCGCACCGGTGTGTGACGGGAAACCTTGTCGAAGGCTTGTCGCGCCGCATATGCGTCTGTGAAAAAAGGGAGGAGGCTTTGTGCGGAGGGAGGCGCGCGCCATGGTGGACGTGCAGTTGCTCGGGCCGGTGGAACTGTCGGCACAGGGGCGCGCGGTGGAGGTGGGCCCGCCCCAACGCCGCACTGTGATGGCCGCGTTGGCCGTCGACGTCGGCCGGCCCGTCGCTGTCGACGTGGTCATCGAGCGGGTCTGGGGCCCGCACGCGCCGGAGGGCGCGCGCGGCGCGGTGCACGCCCATGTCGCCCGGATACGGCGGATGTGCGAACAGGCCGCCGAGACCGCGCGAGAACCCTTATCAGTGGTGCGCCGTTCCGGCGGGTATCTGCTGGAGGCGCGCCCGGACCAGGTGGACGTGTACCGGTTCCGGCACCTGGTCGACCAGGCGCGGGCGGCGGGGCCCGCCCAACCGGCGCGGGCGCTCCTGCTGCGCGAGGCGCTCGACCTGTGGCGCGGGGAGCCGCTGTCCGGGCTGAACGGGGAGTGGGCGGCCCGGATGCGCGAGGCCTGGCGGCGTCAGCACCAGGACGCGGCTGTCGGCTGGGCCCGCGCGGAACTGCGCCACGGTGAACCCGCGTCCCTCATCGGCCCGTTGACCGGCCTGCTCGGCGAGTACCCGCTCGCGGAACCCCTCGCCGAAGCCCTGATGCGGGCCCTGCACGAGACCGGCCGCAGCGCGGAGGCCCTGGACTGCTACGCCGCCGTCCGCAAACGGCTGGCCGAGGAGTTGGGTACGGACACGGGACCGGCACTGCGCCGGCTGCACCAGTCGATCCTGCTCGGCCACCGCTCCGCGTCGGCCCCGCGTCCTGAACCGTCGGCGGTCATACGACAGCCCGCCCCGCCGACGGCGCCAGGACGGACTGAGCTGCCCGCCCAACTCCCCATGGCCGTGAGAGGGTTCACCGGACGCGACGGCGAAATGGCCCGGCTCGCCGCGATCCTCGCCTCGGCCGAGGGAGAGTCCGCCGCCGTGGTCGTCTCGGCGGTGTCGGGCATGGCGGGCGTGGGGAAGACCGCCCTCGCCGTGCACTGGGCGCGGAGGGTCGAAAGCGCCTTCCCCGACGGGCAGTTGTACGTGAACCTGCGCGGCTTCGACCCGCAGGGATCGGTGGTGCAGCCGACCGAGGCCGTGCGCGGGTTCCTGGACGCGCTCGGGGTACGGCCGGAGCGGGTGCCGCCCGGCCTGGAGGCTCAAGTCGGGCTCTACCGCAGCTTGTTGACGGGGCGTCGGATGATGGTCGTACTCGACAACGCCCGCGACGAGGAACAGGTACGCCCGCTGCTGCCGGGCGCCGTCGGCTGCATGGCGCTGGTGACCAGCCGGAACCGGCTGACCGGGCTGGCCGCGACGGAGGGCGCCCATCTGCTCGCGGTGGACCCGCTGACACCGGCCGCCGCACGGGACGTACTGGCGGAACGGCTCGGCGCGGGCCGGGTCGCCGCCGAACCGGCGGCGGTCGCCGACGTCGTCACCTGGTGCGCGGGACTGCCCCTCGCGCTCGCCGTGGTCTCGGCCCGCGCCGCCGCGCAACCGCATCGGCCCCTGGGGACACTCGCCGAGGAACTCCGGGAAGCGGGCGGCCGGTTGGACGCGCTCGACGGCGGCGAGGAGTCCAGCCAGGTACGGGCGGTGTTCTCCTGGTCCTACAGCGCGCTCAGCCCCGCCGCGGCCCGGCTGTTCCGCCTACTGGCACTGCACCCGGGACCCGACCTGGACCAGCGCGCGGCGGCCGCGCTGGCGGGAGCACCGCCCGAGCGCGTCCGTGCGCTGCTGGCCGAACTGACCAGCGGGCACTTGCTGGTTGAGCACGCTCCCGGGCGATACGCCTTCCACGACCTGCTGCGCGTGTACGCCGGGGAACTCGTGACCGCGTACGACGACGAGTGGGAACACCGGTCGGCGGTGCACCGGATGCTGGACCACTACCTGCACTCCGCGCGCGCGGCCGACGTGCTGGTGACCCCGCAGCCCAATCCGGTGGAGTCGCCCGCGCCCAGCCCCGGCGCGAACGCGGTCGAGTTCGAGGACTACGGCCGTGCGCTCGCCTGGCTCCTCGCCGAACACCCGGTGCTGCTGGCCCTCGTACGGCAGGCCCAGCCCGGCTTCGACGCGCACGTGTGGCGGCTGGTCACCGTACTGACCACCTTCCTGGACCGGCACGGATACTGGCAGGCGCTGCTGACCGCCGGGCACCGCGCCCTGGCGGCGGCCGAACGGGAGGGCGACCTGGCCGGCCGGGCGGGAGCCCACCGCGGACTGGGCCTGGCCCTGGACCGGTTGAAGTGCCCGGAACCCGCCCGGGAACACTATCTGCGGGCCCTCGAACTCTTCGCCGCGGTCGGCAGCGACGCCGGCCAGGCCCGCACCCATCAGCATCTCTCACGGATGTCGGGGGGTCAGGGCAACGCCGAACTCGCCCTGGAACACGCCTACCGGAGCCTGGAGCACTACCGGGCCGCGGGCGACCGGGCAGGACAGGCCGCCGCGCTGAACCACATCGGCTGGCGGCAGGCGCACCTCGGCGACCATCTCTGCGCGCTCGGACACTGCGAGCAGGCCCTCGAACTCGCGCAGGCGGCCGGTGACGTGGACGGACAGGCCCACATCTCCGACAGCCTCGGCTACATCCACCACCAACTGGGCCGCTACCAGCAGGCAGTTGACCGCTACCGGCAGGCGGCCCGGTTGTTCCACGCCACCGGGGAACGTCACAGCGAGGCCGCCTGTCTGACCTGCCTGGGCGACAGCCATCGCGGTGCGGGCCAGTCCGACGCGGCCCACGAGGTGTGGACCCGCGCGCTCGCCCTGACCGCCGAACTCGGCCTGCCTGGCGACGATCCCCTCCGCGCGGGGCTGCGGGAGCGTGTCGGGGACGGTCTGTTGTCGTAGCGGCTGGTGCTCTCAACTCAGCCGCATGGTGCGGCCGTCGCGTCCGGCACTGGCGCCTTGGTCCGAGGCTTCAGGCGACGGCTGAGGGCGATGCCCGCGGCCGTGCAGGCACAGGTCAGCCACCAGGTGGAGTGCCAGTCGCCGGTGCGGGTGGCCAGCCATGCGGCGGCGGTGGGGCCGACGAAACTGCCGGCGTTGAACAGCTGTTGGATCAGGCCCATGGTGGCGGGAGCGGAACCGCCGGCCGGTGTCAGCTCACCGATCATGCGCAGCAAGGTCGCAGGTATCGCACCGCCGGTCAGCGAGAAGACCATGACGCACCCGAACTGCCCAGCCGTACCTGCCGGGAGGCCGTGCCAGTCGACGGCGAACGCCAGCACGGAAGTGACGGCCATGAGGACGAACGCGAGGACGATGAGGGCGCGGGTGGGCAGGCCGCGCTTCATGAGCGCCGCGGTGGCGACCGAGCCGACGGCGTTCGCCGCACCGACCACCGCACTGAGGACGCCCGGCCAACTGCCCGACATCCCGCCGTCGCGATAGATGGTGGGCAGGAACCCGACCACGGCCATCCACGGCAGGGTGTAACAGGCGAACACGAGCCCGGCCGTCCAGGGGGCCGGTGCCCGGACGGTACGGCCGATGCGGGCGAGAGCGTTCGCCGCGCCCCGCACACCACCCGCGTCGTCCCGGGGAACCCGGGCCAGGACCCACGGCAACGGCAGCAGCGCGATCACGGCCATGCCCCACCACCACACCCGCCAGGGCACCACCTGGAGGGCCAGCGCCCCGGTGATGAGACCGGCGAAGGTGGAGATGCCCTGGTAGGCGCCCCAGAACCCCATCGCCGTGATGAAGCGGCCGGGCGGAGCGGTGCGCCGGACCAGCCCCGGCCCGGTCACCGCCACCAGGATGAAACCGGCTCCCTCGACCGCCCGCGAGGCCAACAGCGGCGCCGCCGACCAGGCGAATCCACCGCCCGCCGAACCGAGGAACAGCAGGACCAGCCCCGCGCTCAGACAGCGTCGCTCACCGATCGACTCGGCCAGCAGCGAGACGGCAAGTCCCCCGAGCATCCCGGCCAGTTGGACGATCCCCAGCAGGGTCCCGGCCTGGACCAGACTCAGGGACAGGTCGTGCCGCAGGAACGGGAGCGCGGGCGGCACCTTCCAGACCTGGAGCCCGGCAGCCACCCCGGTGGCGACGATGACGACCCAGGAGCGACCGGTACCGGCGGGGTGCGAGCTCAAGACCATGGCGGGCGGTCCTTCATCAGGGCGGAGGTGCGGAACGGCTCACCACCTTGACCACGCGGCAGGGCATCAGCGCAATGCAGGTTCTCTTCACTGCGACAGGTGCTCAATAGTTCAGGGATTTGGTGGCACAATGCACGCCATGACGCTGATGGACTCCTTGGACGCCCGCATCGTCCTGGCCCTGGACGACGACCCGGACGCGACGATCCTCGCCCTGGCTCAGTCCCTGGGCGTGGCCCGGAACACCGTTCACGCGCGGCTGCGGAGGATGGCCGCCGACGGCGTGTTCAAGCCCGTGAGCCGACGCGTGGACCCCGCCGCCCTCGGGTACGGCCTGGTGGCGTTCATGTCGCTCGCCGTGAGCCAGGCCGAGCCCGAGAGCGTCCATGAGGGACTGCTCGACCTCCCCGAGGTCATCGAGGTGCACTACACCACCGGCGACGCCGACCTCCTCGCCCATGTCGTCGCCAAGGACACGGCGGACCTGCACCGCATCACCAAGGCGATCCTCGCCATCGACGGAGTCGACCGGACCAGCACCGCCATCTCCTTGGCGGAGGTCATCCCGTACCGCCCCCGGGCCCTCCTGCACCGCCTGGCGAAAGGGCGAACCACCTAGAGGTCCAACTCCAGCACCGGGGAGTCGCAGCGGCTCACGCAGATCATCATCGTGGTGGCGGTGGGGCGTTCGGACGGCTCGATCACCGTGTCGCGGTGATCCGGGACCCCGGCCGTGACCGGTGTCTCGCAGGTACCGCAGTAACCCTCCTCGCAGGAGTACGGCACGTCCGGGAGTTTCTCCCGGACGACCTCCAGCACGGAACGGCCGGCGGGCACGGTCAGCCGCAGGCCCGAACGGCTGAGCACCACCTCGAACTCCCCGCTCGTGGCATCGAGTTGATCCGGGACCGCGTCGGTGGCCGCGGTCGCGGTGAAGCGTTCCAAGTACAGTGACCGCGCCGGGTCGGCCGAACGGCACAGGGTCGTCACCGCGTCGAGCATCGGCTGGGGGCCGCAGGCGTAGACGGCGTGCGCGGGCAGTGTGGCGGCGAGTTCGACGGCCAGGTCCGGGAGGCCCACCTCGTCCTGCGGCACGAGCAGCACGCGGTCGCCGCCCAGCGCCACCAACTCCTCGGCGTACACGAGCCGGGACCGGTCGCGGGCGCCGAGGACCAGTCGCCAGGGCAGGCCGCGGGTGGTGAGTTCGCGGGCCATCGGCAGCAGCGGGGTGACGCCGATGCCGCCGGCCAGCAGCAGATAGCCCGGCGCGGGCACCAGCGGGAAACGGTTGACCGGCCCGCGTACTTCCAACTCCCTGCCCACCAGGGCGGTTTCGTGGATCTCCCGGGAGCCGCCACGCCCCTCGGGCACACGGTGCACGGCGATCGTCCACGCCTCGGTGTCGGTCACCTCCCCGCACAGCGAGTAGGCGCGCCGCAGCCCCGAGGGCAGGGTCAACTCCACGTGCGCGCCCGGTTCCCAGGCCGGCAGGGCGCCGCCGGTGGGCCGGGTCAGCCGGAGTTCCAGCACGTCGTGGGCGATCCAGCGTGCCTGTCGGACCAGGAGCCGTTCGGTCGTCGCGCCAGTCGTAGAAAGCGTGTCGAGGTCAGAAGACACGGAAGTACTCCCGCTGTTCCCAGTCGGTCACCTCTTGGCTGAAGCGGGTGATCTCGGCCCGCTTGATGCTCGTGTAGTACGCCACGAAGTCCTTGCCGAGCCGGTCGGCGAGCATGCGGTCGGACTCCAGCGCGTCGAGGGCCTCGCCCAGGGAGCGGGGGAGTGGTTCGGCGCGTGCCGCGTAGGGCTCGTCGGCGGCCGGTCCGGGCTCCAGGCCGCCCGCCACGCCCTCCAGTCCGGCGGCGAGTTGGGAGGCGAGATAGAGGTAGGGATTGGCGGCCGGCTCCCCGATCCGGTTCTCCAGACGGGTGGATGACGGTCCGTCACCCAGCACCCGCACCATCGCCCCGCGGTTGTCGCGCCCCCAGACCGCACGGTCCGGTGCCAACGACAGCGAGCGAAAGCGCTTGAAACCATTGAGAGTCGGCGTCGAGAACGCACTCGTGGCCCGCGCGTGCCGCAGCAGCCCACCGAGAAACGCCGTCCCGTACGGCGACAACGGCGGCCCGGACGCGGTGAGTCCGCCGCTCTCCGGCGCGAAGACACCCACCCCGTCCCGCAGCATGCTCTGGTGCAGATGCCAGCCACTGGAGAAGACGCCGGGCAGATGGGGGCGGCACATGAAGGTGGCGTGGTGGCCGTGGCGGGCGGCGACCTGCTTGACGGCGCTGCGCAGCAGCACCATCGCGTCGGCCGTGCCCAGGCCGTCGGCGGGCTGGAGCGTCAACTCGACCTGGCTCGGGCCGAATTCCACCTCCAGACTGCGCAACGGGAGGCCCAGGCCCTCGATGTTGGAGCGCAGGACGTCGAGGATGGGGTCGAGTTCGTCGTAGCGCAGCTCGCTGAGGTACTGGTAGCCGTGGTTGAGCATGCCGACCTCGGGCGCGGCACCGGGCTGGCCCTGGTCGCCGGGGCCCAGACGGGGATCGTCGAGCCGGAAGAGATGGAACTCCACCTCAAGACCGGTGCGGTAGGTCAGTCCGTCGGCCTGGTCGAGGACCGAGCGCAGCAGTCCGCGCGTGCACAGCGGGACCGGTGCGCCGGTGGTGAAGCGCAGGTCGCACAGCAGCCAGCCCGTACCCGGCGACCAGGGCAGCATCCGGAAGGTCAGCGGGTCGGGCACCATCACCATGTCGGCGGCGCCCCGCAGTTCGGGCAGCCCGAGCGGTGTCTCCTTGGTGAACAGCGGGAACACGGTCCGCCCCGAGGTGTCCTTGGCGAGCAGGGACGAGGCGATACCGGTGCCGTCGCGCAGCACGTTGGGGAGTTCGCCCATGGTGACGGTCTTGCCGCGCAGCAGACCGTGCTGGTCGGCGAAGACCAGCCGTACCACCGTCATCCCGCCGCTCTCGGCGCGCTCCTGTATCTCCCGTGCGGCGGCGGCCTGTTCGGTGTTCCACAGGCCGTGCCGTTCGATGAATCCCACGCGGCTCAGCCGTCCGTTCCCAGGGGCTGCGCCCAACTGCTGTCGGCGCGCTGCTTGTCGGTGACGGCCGTCCAGTGCTCCAGCCAGCCGTCGGTGGGGCCGATCCCGTCCAGGGCCACCGGCCCGTGCAGTTGTCCGGCCTCCTCGGCGGGCAGCACCAGCGGCGGGTCCTCGCCACGCTCGACGGCGGTGATGGCCTCGCCGAGCATCCGCCGGTACATCACGATGGCCTTGTCGGAGCGGCCCAGATGCTCGCGGGTACGGTCCTGGACGGCCCCCTGTCCCTCGACTGCCCACTGGTCGTGCACGTTGATGTCGGTGCCCAGCCCGGTGTACGTGGTCGTGCGCTGTTCCACCGGGTCGTAGCCGTAGCCGTTCGCGCGGCCGAAGCGCGGCCGGTAGTCCGGCAGGGTGACCGCGCCGACCCGCTGCCGGCGCATCTCCGCATGGTCCACGGGACCGCCGACGCTGGTGAACAGGGCATACCAGTAACTGGAGTTGTCATCGATCGGCACATGCCACTGGGTGATCGCCGTCTCCGCGTCCAGCGGGATGTGGAAGGCGTGCGGGAACACCTGGTGGGTGATGCGGACATGGGTACGGCTGCCGTCCATCGGCAGACCCTGGGTGTCCGTGCCGTCGAGCGTGCGCCGGGCGGTGATGCGGATGCCGTACGGGGTGCGAGCCGCGTCGATGTCGGGGCGGCCGTACTCGCGCAGGATCTTCGTCATCGGGAGGTCGGTGCCCTGGGAGGCGGCGCGGAACTGTTTGCCGTAGCTGTCGGCGGGGTCCTCGTCCCGGAAGAAGCGGTGGAGGTAGGAGGCGTGGGCCGGGTCGATGCCGACCTCCAGGGCCTGGAGCCAGTTGCACTCCAGCAGGCCCTTCCAGGCGAAGGCGTGGTCGGCGGGGGCCTGGAAGCAGTCCAGGGCGGGGAGTTGGGGCGGTTCGCCGGGCCCGAGGTAGCCCCAGATGACGCCGTTGATCTCGCGGACCGGGTAACTGCCCAGCCGGACACGGGATTTCAGTGGACTGCCGGCGGGCTCGGCGGGCGTGTCGAGGCACGAGCCGTCGCGGGCGAAGAGCCAGCCATGGAAGCAGCAGCGCAGTCCGCCGTCCTCCAGCCGGCCCAGCGCCAGATCGGCGCCGCGGTGCGGACAGCCGCGGTCGACGAGGCCGAGTTCGCCGTGCTCGTCGCGGAACAGGACCAGGTCCTGGCCCATCACCCTGGGCGCCACCAGCGGCCGTACGCCGTCGAGTTCCTCGCTGAGGGCGATCGGCTGCCAGTAGCGGCGCATCCACTCACCGGCCGGGGTACCGGGCCCGGTCCGGGTGAGCCGTGTGTTCTCTTCCTCGCGCATGGGACGCCTTTCTGATGAGGGGGAGGGGGCGCGGTCAGCCGCAGCAGTGGTCCGG
>NZ_JBXVPZ010000235.1:0-14856 GCF_057961495.1 Streptomyces sp. P5F9
GGGCGGTGCCCAGCGGAGGCTGCCGACCGGGGGCGCCGCGTAGGGGATGCCCTCGAAGGTGCGGTAACCGGCGTGGGCGGCGCCCCGCACCAGGCCGTCGTGGATACGAACCGTGGTGACGGCGGGCCGGGTCGGCGGCGCTGCGGACCAGGCCGTCGCGAGGACGGCGGTCAGGGCGCAGGCCAGGGTGGTCAGGACGCGGTGCGTGATCATGGTCTCCCCGTTCGGTCAGCTGCCGCCCATGCCGCCCTTCGCGGCGATCATGGTCATCGGCAGAGTGCGTACGGCTTTCTCCAGGCCCGGCGCGAGGGCGGCCAGCGACCCCGTGCAGGCGTCGATACGGGCCCGGAAGGTCTTGTGGTCCTGCCGTGTGACGACCGAGCGGATGCCGCCCGCCGCGGCCAGTGCCAGCAGCGCGGCGTCGGCGGCGGGGAGCTCCCGGACGGGGCGGTCTCCGTGCAGCGCCGCCGACACCCGGGCTCGGAGTGCGGCGGCCACGACGTGGTCCGTCACGGTCAGGCGCCGGGTGCCGAAGGGGGTGCGGGGCGCCTTCACGGTGAGTACTCCCGCTGCCGCGAGTCGGTCCTCCACCTGGGTCAGGGTCTGCTTGCGGTGACGGCGGACGAGGTGCTTCCAGCCGTGCCCGGCGGCGTCGCGCAGCACGCCGTCCAGGACCGGGTCACCGGTCGGCCGGGTGCCGGACACGGTGACCTTGCCGCCGCCGTCCTCCGCCAGCAGGCCGCGCGACGCGAGGTCGACCAGGGCGGCGGCACGCACCAGCAACTGGGTGCGGGAACGGTCGTAGGGGCCTTCGGCCGCGTCGTCGTAGGCGAGCAGATACATGAGGGAGGCCAGGTCATCGTTCACACCTCGACGCTATGGCCGGGCACCCCGGCCCCGGATCGGCCACGCGGACGGAACGGCTCTGGGAGCGCAGGAGGACCGCGGCCCGGTCTCCTCCTTGAGGAGGAGGCGGCGTTGTCAGGGGCGGTGTGGCTGCACGAGGCCGTGGTCGTAGGCGGCGACGACGGCCTGGACGCGGTCGCGCAGGCCCAGTTTGCGCAGTACCGCGGTGACGTGGTTCTTGACGGTGGCCTCCGACAGGCGCAGCCGCTCGGCGATCTCCGCGTTCGACAGGGCCTGCCCGATCAGGGTGAGCACCTCCCGCTCGCGGCCGGAGAGATCCCGCAGGGAGGGCGGCGGCGCCGCGTCGGGCGTGGTGCGCAGGAACCGGTCGAGGACGCGGCCCAGCACGGCCGGCGCCAGCAGCGCGTCGCCGCGCGCGGTGAGGCGGATGGCGTCGACGAGTTCGGTGGGGCGCATGTCCTTGAGCAGGAAACCGCTCGCCCCCGCCCGCAGCGCGGCGAGCACGTGCGCGTCCAGGTCCCAGGTGGTCAGCACGAGCACCCGGGCCGCGCTGCCCGACTCCGCGATCCGCCGGGTCGCCTCGATGCCGTCCACGACCGGCATGCGTACGTCCATCAGGACCACGTCGGGTGCCAGTTCCCGCGTCAGCCGCACCGCCTCCCGGCCGTCGGACGCCTCACCGACCACCTCCAGGTCGTCCCGGGCGTCGATGATCATGCGGAATCCGGTACGGACCAGGGCCTGGTCGTCGGCCACCACCACCCGCAGCGTCATGACACGCGCTCCACCGGCAGCCGCGCCGCCACCTCGAACCCGCCCCGGGGCAACGGGCCGGCGCGCAGGCTGCCGCCCACGAGCCGTGCGCGCTCCTTCATCCCCACCAGACCGCGTCCCGCTCCCGCCGCGTCCGAACGGCCTTGTGGCGCACGCCCGTTGTCGACCACCGAGATCTTCACGCACTCCCCTTCGACCGTGACGCACACGCCCACCTCGTCGGCGCCGACCGCGTGGCGCAGCGTGTTGGTGAGAGCCTCCTGGACGATCCGGTACGCCGCCAGGTCCACCACGGCCGGCAGCCCGTCGAAGGCGCCCTCGCGGCGCACGCTCACGGTCATCCCGGTCGCCCGCACGGGGTCGGCCAACTCGTCCAGGCGGGCGAGCGAAGGCCCCGGCTCCCGCTGCTCCCCGGCCTCGCCGTCCCGCATGTCCTCGGGGCCGAACGCCCGCAGCAGGAGCCGCAGTTCCCCGAGCGCCGAGCGGGCGCCCGCCTCGATGGCCCGCAGCGCCTGACGGGCCTGGTCGGGGCGTTCCGCGAACACGTCATCCGCGGCACCCGCCTGGATGACCATCACGGACAGCGTGTGCGCCACCACGTCATGCACCTCGCGCGCGATCCGCGCCCGCTCCTCGACCACGGCCCGGCGCGTCTCCGCCGCCGCCCGTGCCCGCTGCGCCCGGCGCCATTGGCCCACGGTCCACGCCAGGACCACGGCCAGCAGACAGACCGCCACCCCCGTGGGGCCACCCCCTGCCCCGAACGCCAGTGGCACCGGCAGGCACATCGCGGCGAGCGCCCGCACCGACTCCCGTCGCGGCCTGGTGGCCGACAGCACGCACAACGTGACCTGCGCCGCGAGCAGCGCGCCCGTCAAGGACACCGCGGGCAGCAGCGTCCACACCGCGATCCCCGTCGCCGCGTTCACGGCGAGTACGGCGACCGGGGCCCGCACCTGCCATCTCAGGGCGCAGACCTGCACAAGAACCAGCGCCAGGGCCACCGGCAGTCGCCAGCCGCGCTCCGCGCCGGCGACGAGCACCGCGGTACCGGGTACGGCGAGCACCAGACCGGCCGGCCCCCACCACAGCGCCCGCACCGCCCGCGGCGACAGCTCGCTCCGCGCCTCTCCGGCGAACACGTCGCCCGGCTGTCTGCTGCTGCGGTCCACTCCCCGACCCTACCCAGTGACGGAGCCGCCCCTCGTGGCGAGCAGGCAGGCCCGGGCGGGGCCGGGGTCAGATCACGCGGAAGAGGTCGGCCGCCGCGTGGACGTCGGTGAAGTCCTCGATGGAGCGCAGGTTGTCGCACAGGGCGTCCAGGACCGAGTCGGCTTCGGCGACGCGCGGGGCACCGATGGCCACGCCGAAGACGCGGAAGCCCAGCCGGTGCTTGGCCTCGTTCCAGCCGCGCATCCATGTCCCGGTGACGCCGCAGTCGTCGTCGGTGAGCATCACGATGTCGCCGCGGGCGCGGGTGGTGTCGTTGAACTCCGCCTCCAGCAGTTCCCCGGCCGCCGACAGAGGCCGCTGGTAGCTGGTGCCGCCGCCGAGGAAGGTCTCCGCGAAGTCGAGGACCTGGGCGATGTCGGCGGGCCGGTCGGCCGGGAAGCGGAAGACCTGGAGCTTGTCGGCGGCCGAGAACAGGATGCCGACGAAGTCGCGCCCCGCGTGGCGGGCCTGGTCGAGGAGCGCCAGGGCACACGCCCTGGCCCACGCCTCCCGGGTGACTCCGCCGGGCCCCGCCTCGTACATGGAGTGCGAGGTGTCGACGCACGCGATGACGGCGCCCTGGCCGGTGCTCTGCTCGCCCTGGCTGTCGTAGAGCATCAGCTCCCCGGCGGCGTAGCGCGCGGCGAACACGGCGCGCAGTGCGGGCAGGCCGAGGTTGGCCAGTTCGGAGGGGATGACGCGGGAGAGGTCGTCGCCCAGGGTGACGCCGACGAGTTCTCCGGTGGCGTTCTCGACCTTGCGGGCGCGCTCGCCGTCGGCCATCTGCCGGAAACGGCCGATCAGTTCGGCCCACTCGGCGAGCCGGCCGGTGCGCAGCCGCTCGGCGAGCCGGGCCCGCCGGCCGAAGGGCATCCGCTCCAGTTCGCCGGGACCGACTCCCCATGCCCGCATCAGCGCGCCCTCCTCCCGCGCGGCCCCGGCGGCCTTCGCCACCGCGTTCCGCGCGGCGGCACGGATACCGGGGGCCACCGCCGTGAGGGCCTGCGCGGCGGCTCGGGCGGCTTGCCGCGCGGTGGCCTCGGCGGCGCCGGCCGCCTCGACCGCCTGTTGTACGGCGTCGTCGGCGCGGGACGGCACGGTGCCGTCCTCGTCGGCCTGGTCGATGGCCCCCTGGAGCGCCTCGCCCACGGCGGTCGCCGCGCCTTCGGCGGCCTGCCGGGCCCTCTTCGCCTGGTCGGCCTGTTCCTGGGCATCCCGGGAGCTCTCCAGTGTCCGGCGCAGCGCGGCGGCCTGGGCGAGCACGGCCATGGCGGCGGCGTAGGGGTCGCCGGCCGTCTCCCGGTGCAGCTCGGCGAACTCCGGTGAGTCCAGGAGTGAGGTGATGACCTGGTGGTTGACCAGTCGGGAGGGGTCCATCTCCGCGGGCTCACGCAGCCGCGGTCCGGCCTTGTAGGCGGCCAGGAACGCGTCGGTCAGGAGGTCGGTGGCATGGTCGTAGCGCTGGTTCAACTCCTCGGCCAGGTCCCGCAGTCCGGCCGACTGCCCATAGGTGTCCTGCCAGGTGAACCGGTCGAACCGGTCCGCGACCACGGCCGTGGTGTGCTGCTCGGATGCGGCGGCGGATCCGCCCAGCCACCTCCCGGCCCGGCGCGCCAGCTCGTCGAGCCTGCCCCGTGTCCCGTCCATGGGTCCTGATCCCCCGGTGTTCAGAGCTGGGCCTGCACCATGCTCGCGTCCATGCCGAGGGCCTCGGTGAGAACGCGGGCGCGGACGGCGCGCTGGCGGCCGGCGACCCGGTCGATGGCGGCGGTGGAGCGGCCGGCGCCCGCCGCCTCCTCGCGGAGCTTCTCCAGCCGCTTCCCCGCCGTGGCGAGCTGGTTGTGTGCCTTCTTGATGACCCACTCGCTCAGCGCCTCGCGGGACTGCCCTGCCATGGCATCGAGTTGGGCCTCCAGTTCGTCGATGGTGTCGGCCAGGTCGAGTGCCTCCCTGGCGTCGGGGTTGACCAGGTGCAGCACCTCGCGCTCGACGGTGGGGCGTTGGGCCGGGGAGTCCCACAGCACGTGGGTCAGCACCGACAGGTCGGTCTCGGCGACCGCCGGGCGGCCGTCGAGGTACGCGGACGCCTGGAGCAGGCCCACCGCCTGCCGCCAGCGGCGGTCGGAGGCGACGAGTTCCCTGCGGCGCAGGGCGGCCCGCAGGGTGCACACCGCATCGACGATCACGTCGGGCACGTCCACGGCCGGGACGGCCTCGGTCACGGCGTACTGCAACTCGGCCAGCTCGACCGTGGTCCGCGTCGGGGCCGCCGGGCGGCTGACGGCGGAGCGGACCAGCGCGGCGAAGTTCGAGGGGTCCTCCAGGTACCCGACCTCGATCCGTACCAGCAGCCGGTCGTAGATCGCGGCCGTGTCGTCCCCGCTGGGCAGTTCGTTGCTCGCCGTGATGGCCCCGATCAGGGGGCAGCGGATCGGCTCGCCGCCGCTCTCGGGGTGGTAGATCCGCTCGTTGAGAAAGCCCAGCGTCTCGTTCAGTGCCGCCGTGGAGCACTTGAAGATCTCGTCGATGAACGCGATGTGCGCGGTCGTGGCACGGCCTTCGTAGACCTGGCGGTACTCGCCCCGGGCCAGCGCCGCGACGTCGACGGGGCCGAACATCCTCGTCGGCGCGGTGAACTTCGACAGGAGGATCTCCCAGTAGGACGCCCCCTCGAACCTGCCCGTGAGCTCCCGGGCCAGCTCGGACTTCGCCGTTCCGGGCGGGCCGAGCAGCAGTGAGTGCTGTCCGGCCAGCAGCGTCACCACCAGCGTCCGCACCACGTCGGCCCGCTCGTAGAAGCGGTCCGACAACTCGTCGCTGATCGCCCGCAGTCTCGTGGCCGTGTCCCGCACGCCCGGCCCGCCCAGCTCGCCCATGGTCAACTCCTAGCCTGTGACGCCCTGTTGGGCTGACGAGACGGCCCTTCCCGCGAGGCTACGACGAGGTGCAAGGTAGCTCAGGGACGGGACGGCTCTCCAGGAACCATGAACAGGAAACAGGGAACAGGGAGTCATGCGGCCGGCGTCTCGCCCGCCTTGTCCGCGACCCCGACGTCCAGCAGCGCCTCGTCCGGGGAGCCCAGGAAGGCGTAGGACTTCTTGTCGAAGACCCAGACCGTGCGGCCGTCGCGCTCCTTGAAGCTCAGGCCGATGCCGGAGCGGCCGGTGTAGTCCTTGGCGTCGGTGACGACCGAGACGCCGGGGATCTTCGCGGCCGCGCGGTAGAGCGCGGCGTCCAGTTCGGGCAGGAGCGTGGCGTCGGGCAGCAGGTCGCCGATCTTCTCCAGCGCCTCGCTCTCCTTGGTCTGCCCCTCCCCCTTCGCGCCGGCGTAGATCTTCTCCAGCAGTGCGTCGGGGTCGGTGGGCAGCCCCTGAAGCTCACGGAACGTCGCGACGTTCGGGTCGGGGCTCAGCCTCATGTCGTGCGTGCCCTTGGAGTACGACGAGAACGGGTCCCGGGGCCGGGACGGCGGACCCACCAGCACCGTGACCCGGCGCAGTCCCGCGCGCCTGCCGTCGACAGCGGTCCAACTCGCCTCGCGCAGGACCCGGATGTCCTTGTCCGAGAACTTCATGGAGCCCTGAGTGCGGACATAGACGTACTGGTCGTCCCTGACGGGAACGGACTTCTTCGCGGCGGCGACCTCGGCGATGTGATGGAGGAGGCCGACCGCGTCCGCATCGGTCGTGGCGGTCCTGGAGCCGTCGGTGCCGGCGAGGACCGCGGCGACGATCGCCGCCGCCGTGGCGAGGGGTACGGCGATGACGGCGAACCGGCGGCGGGGGGCGCGCGCTCGCCGGCGGGGGGCCGTCGCGTTGTCCGGAAGTTCCGGAAGTTCCGGGATTTCTGGGGCAGCCGGCTCGGTGAACTCTCTGAACTCGGTGAGTTCTCTCATCAGATGGTCCTTCAGCAAGTCGTGGCAGTCGCTCGTCAGGACCGGCTCACCCGGGCTCGGCAGCAGCCTGGCCAGTTCCTCGCGCTCTTCTGGGTTCATCGGTGCTTCTCCTGAGTCGACCGGGCCGTTTCGGGACGGCCACCCGGTACCTGTCCGGTGCGCGGGCCGGGTCCCGGTTTTTCCCGCCGAGGTGGAACATCCGGTGTCATGGCGGCACTCGGCTCCCCCGGATACCCGGCCGGCCGCCCGGCGGACGCAGGCCGGGTCAACTCCGCCTCCGACAACGTCCGTAGACGCTGTCTCGCCCGGGCGAGCCGCGACCGTACGGTGCTCGCCGGCACGCCGAGGGCCTCGCCCGCGGCCGCGTAGCTCAGCCCCGACCAGACGCACAGTGCGAACACCTCACGCTCGGCTCTGCGCAGCCGGCCGAGCGCGGTGTGCGCGGCAGCGAGCCGCTCGGCTTTCTCCATGCGCCCGACGACGTCGTCGGCGAAGTCGGGCAGGGTGTCACGGTCCGCCGGGCGGCCGGGGAGCCGGGCGAGCGCGGCGCTGTGCCGGTGGGCGGCGCGGCGCGTGTTGCGCAGGACGTTGGTGGCGATGCCGTACAGCCAGGGGCGCAGTCCGTCGCCGTCGGGCATGCCGGCGTCTCGGGCCTCTTCGTCCGGGGCCGCGGCTTCGGGTCTCAGCTTCTCCCGGAGCCGCCAGGCTTCCAGGAAGGTCAGGGACACCACGTCCTCCGCGGTGCTCCGGTCCCCCGACAGTCGGGCGGCATGACCGTAGACGGCCCGGGCATGCGCGCCGAACAGTTCGGCGAAGGCTTCCGGATCGCCGGCGCGTATCCGGTCACGCAGGGAAAATTCCACAACCAGCCCTGTCCGCCCGGCACTTGTCGTCTCTGTGGCGACGATCACACCAAGCCCACCGTCCAGGACCGGGACCGCCACTGCGCAGCCCCGCCAGTTGCCCGCCTGCGCCGCGTCACCGTAACGCGGTCAGTGGCTCGAACCTCAGATGAAGCTCAGAGCATTCCCATGAGACGGTCAAGTGATCTTTACCGGGCAAGCAGCGCGTGATCAGGTGATCACTGACCACCGACCCAGGCCCAGCCCCTCCGCACGCCGGCGGGGCTGGCATGCGCATTACATCCAGGGGGATTTTCATGCGCCACAGAGCCAACGTCACTCTCGTCGCCCTTGCCATCGCGGCAGGATCTGTCATGTTCGGCGCGCCGAGCGCCTCGGCCGCCGCCTACTGCGACAGCTCCGGCTACACCGCCACCAGTGAGCCCATGGAGCGGTGTACCTCGCTGTCCAACGGCATCCTGACCATCCACCAGGGTTCGAGCGGCGTCATGGGCACCTCGTACTACAAGTCGGGCGGATCCGGCATCTCCGCCAGCCTTGGTTACTCGCGTTCGGGGACCACCCACTACAAGGCGGCCGTCTCCATCAGTTCGGGCCAGACGAAGACCGCGACGTGGTCGCTGGGGGCCGACGCCTACTGCTCGAACATCATCGGCCTGATGAGCAGCGGCAGCACGTACCAGACGCCTACCTCGCACTGCTGACGCAGAACCCCACAGGCCCCGCCCGCCAGGCGGGGCCTGTCCCTGTCCCGCTCACCTCGCCCTGACCAAGCAAGGAACCGCGCCGTGTTCTCCGCGATCTTCCAGCACCACATCGGCTATCTGGCCGTGTGCACATTGATCGGCCTCATGTGCGGCGGCGCGGCGTGGACGCTCGCCCGTAAGCGGGGGAACCCGCACGGCGCATGGTGGTCCGGACTCGCCTTCGCTCTGACCGGCGTCCTCGGTGTCACGTTCATGGGCGCCGGCTCGGCAAGCGGCGCATGTGTCCTCAACCACGAGTTCGCCGAGCCCTTCCACACCACGCAGGGGTTGTGGAACCTCGCCATGATGGTCCCCGTCGGCGCATGCGCCCTCTTGGCCGTCCGTCGCCCGCTGCCTGTCCTGTTCGGCGTCGTCGCGCTGCCTCTGGCCATCGAGTTCACTCAGGCCACCGTCGACGGCCTGGGGCGCGTATGCGACAGCGCGGACGCCGAGATGAACATCGCCGGAGGTCTGGCAGGGCTCGCCATCGTCGCGATCGTCCCCGCGATCCGCCACTCGCTCGTCTGGCGGGCGGGCATGAAGGGGACGCTGATCGCCTTCGCGGCCCTGCTCCTCCTGGGATCAGGAGTCGCGCGCCCGATGCTCGACGTCACGAACGTCGACGGCAGCAGCCTCGCCGACGCGGACTCCACGCAGAAGCGGGCCGTCGAGGCGGCCGTGAAAGAGGCGTTCGGCGACCGTTACAAGCTCGGGAAGTTGTACGAGCAGCCGTGCGGGAACTCCTCATGCACCAACATCATCTTCAACCTGCACAGCCGCGAAGCGGGACACCCCGAAGCCTTCGCCAACGGCAGCCTGTCCTGGCCGGACAAGAAACACCTGAACGTACAGCTGGAGAACAGCGACCGGCCCACCGTCATGGGATACCCGCTGGAAGGCGCGAAAGCCCCGTCAAGCGATGCGGCGGCCGCTCGCCTCACAACGTCGTACGCCCAGCGAAAGTATCCGTGGGCGATGGGCGCGACCAGGACAGAAACATCCCCCGTGGGCGAAAAGGCCGAACTCGGCTGGATCACATCCTGGAGATGGACCCAGAACAACGTTCTCATGCCCAGGATGCTGGACGTCCAGGTGGACAGGGCCGGGCGGGTATCCCAGATCGACGTCACCCTCGGCCCGACCCGGGCAGATCTTCCCGAAGCCAGGCTTGACGCCGGGCAGGCGGAAAAGGAAGCGAACAAGGCGGTGGAGGCAAAACTCCGGGCCAATGGAAACACCGGCGCGGAATTCCACTCCACAGCGGTCACGGTAAAAGCAGTTGAGCAAGACGGTGTCTGGCAGCCGAATTGGCTGGTGAACGTGACGTGGCCCGGCAACGGAAAGAGCGACGATTCACAGGAGTCGGCAGAGGTCGACCTGTACCGCGTGAACGCCGTCACCGGCCGGGTGTACGACAGCGCCGGGCAACTCCTCAAGACCGGCTGACCCCGCCGCCAACAAGTTCCGCCCGAGGCCGAGCGGGAACATCCCGCCCTTGAGAGTGGGCAAGCGGGCGAGGTGCCGGCACGGACAGCGGCCCCCTACGGAAGTCTCAAGAACCCGAGGCAGCCGGCCGGTCAGGATCAGCCGAAGCCGTAGCCGGCCGCGAGCGTGGATGCTGGGCGGAGAGGACCTCGGTCGACGCGGGAGGTCGCCGGACAGGGGCCGGAACGTACTGTGGCGGCCCGGGCGACGTACGACCCGGAGGTCCCGCCGGTCGACGGGGAGGAGATCGTGTCGGTGTGTGTTCCCGCGGCGGTTCCGGTCGCCGCGACAGCCCCCGTCCCGGCCGACGCCACCACGGCGCCCGCCCGTTTCCTGGAGATCCTGTGCCCGTGACCGAGCCCAGCGGCACCCCGCGGCCGACCGGACGCCGCCCCGCGTGGCTGACCCGCAACGTCAAGGTGCTGTGCGGGGTGTCCTTTCTCCAGGACGCGGCCAGCGAACTCCTCTACCCGATCCTGCCGATCTTCCTGACCGTGGTGCTGGGCGCCCCGCCCGCCGTCGTGGGTGCGATCGAGGGACTTGCCGAGGGCGCGGCGTCGATCACCAAGGTGGCCGCGGGGCGTCTCGCGGACCGGTTCGACCGTCGGCCCCTGATCGGCGTCGGCTACGGCCTGGCCGCGGTGGGCAAGCTGCTGATCGCGCTGGCGACCGTCTGGCCGCTGGTGCTCCTCGCCCGGGTCACCGACCGGCTCGGCAAGGGCATGCGCGGGGCGCCTCGCGACGCCCTGCTCGTCGAGGGCGTACCGAAGGGGCAGCGCGGCAGGGTGTTCGGGCTGCACCGGGCCGCCGACACCGCCGGCGCGGTGGTCGGCCCGCTCGTGGGGCTGGTCCTGTACGAGGCGCTCGACCACCGGCTGCGCCCGCTGTTCTGGGTCGCCGTGATCCCCGCCGTCGCGTCGGTCGCGCTGGTCGCCGCCGTCCGCGACCCCCGAGCCGGAGGAAAGGGCAGCTCCTCGACGAGGTCCGCCCGCACACCCTGGCGGTCCCTGCCGCGCCCGTACTGGCGGGTTCTCGGGGTGCTGCTCGCCTTCAACCTGGTCAACTTCCCCGACGCGCTCCTGCTGTTGCGCGCCCACGACCTGGGCCTGTCGACGGCCGGGGTGGTGGGCGCGTACGCGGTCTACAACCTCGTCTACGCCGCCCTGTCCTACCCCGCCGGGGCGCTGTCCGACCGGCTGCCGCGCCCGCTGGTCTTCGCCACCGGCCTGCTCTTCTTCGCGATCGGCTATCTGGGCCTCGGCCTGATCCACAGCCCCTGGGCGGTGTTCGTGGTGCTGCCGCTCTACGGCGGTTTCGCGGCCTGTACCGACGGCGTCGGCAAGGCCTGGATCTCCACGCTCGTCCCCGACCACCAGCAGGGCAGCGCACAGGGCCTCTACCAGGGGGCCACCGGCGCCGCCGTACTGCTCGCGGGCGTGTGGGCCGGGCTCGCCTGGGGGGCCGACGGCCACCTCCCGCTGTTGGTCTCCGGGGCCATCGCGCTGGCCCTCGCAGGTGTGCTGCCGACCGTGGCCCGGTCCAGTTCCAGCCATCGCTAGTGACAGGTTCTGGTCAAGAGTGGCTCAAATGCCGGACTCTTCCGCCTCCCGGTGATCGGGTCGTCCCCGACGGCTGTATCCGTGCCCGCTCGGGAGGACCTGATGTCACAACCAACCCGCAAGAGACGTTGGTTCACAGTCTGTGCCATCACCGCATCCGCCGCACTCGTGGCGATACCCGCCGGCGCCGCACCCGGCGCGAACGGCACCCCCTTCGGGGTCCGCGCACTGACCCAACTGGCCGCCGAACGCGGGCAGTCGGTGGGTGCGGTCAGCCCCAAGGCCAAGGCCGACGACGACGGCGGTGACGACGGCAACGAGGCCGACGAGATAGCCGAGGGCGCCGACCAGTACGCCGAGGCGCGCACCTCGCCCGGCATCGTCGCACCGGGCGCGTACGGAGCCGCCTGGACGAGTCTGACCAACCTGTCGAGCACGGGCGGCAGTTGGCGCAACATCACTGACCTGCCGTACAACTCCGACGATGCGCGCTACCGCGACTACGACTCCAACTCCAGTGGCGGCTCGGGCAATGTGACCGGCCGGATGGCCGCGATGGCCGCCGACGACGACGGGTACGTGTACGCGGGCAGCGCGGGCGGCGGAGTGTGGCGCTCCCGGTCCGGGGGCGGACACTGGCAGCCCATCAGCGACAAGCTGCCGGCCCAGTCCACCGGCGCACTCTCGCTGGACGGCGCCGGACGGCTGTGGCTGGGCACCGGCGAGGCGACGACCAACGCTGACGCCTACCTCGGCAGCGGGGTCTACGTCCTGTCGAACCCCCGTCACGGCACGTTCTCCACCCGCAGCCGGGTCGGCGGCGACGAGCTGGAATCCACGACCATTCACGAACTGCGCTTCGGCGGCGGCAAGGTGTGGGCCGCGACCAGCGAGGGCGTGTGGAGCCACTCCACGAAGACGCTGAAGGGCGCCTGGAAGCTGGAGTTCGCGCCCAACCCGGCCTATCTGCCCGGCGGTTCACTCGCGAGCGACCCCTCGGCCGCGTACAAGAACATCGCCAACGACATCGCGATCGACCCGAAGAACCCCTCCAAGGTGGTCCTCGCGGTCGGCTGGCGCAGCGGTGACGACTACAACGGCTTCTACACCAAGGACTCCAGCGGCACCTGGACCCGGATCAGCACCGGCTTCGGCGATCTGCCGACCGACGCGGACAACGTCGGCAACGTCACCTTCGCCCGCTCCGCCGACGGCTCGCGCTACTACGCCATCGACCAGTCCCCGGAGCAGCTCAACACCAACCCGGACAGCGGTCTTGAGGGCATCTACGTCTCCAAGTCCGGCTCGCCGACCGGCCCTTGGACGAAGATCGCCGACTACAAGGGCCTGGCCGCCGACGGCTCGGCGCTCACCTCCAGCGGCTACATGCCGGGCGTACAGGCCTGGTACAACCAGTTCCTGACCGTCGACCCGGCGAACGCGGAGCACGTCTACGCGGGCCTGGAGGAGGTCTACGAGACGAAGGACGGCGGCACCAACTGGTCGACCGTCGGCCCGTACTGGAACTTCGGCTTCCCCTGCTGGAGCATCGACCCGACCAAGCAGACGGGCGACTGCAACCCGACCACCCACTCCGACCAGCATGGCGTCGCGATCGGCAGCTACCACGGCAAGAGCTTCGTCTACGTCGGCAACGACGGCGGCGTCTACAAGCGCCCGCTCGACGGCTCCCAGGACGCCTCCGGCCACGCCACCGACTGGACCTCCCTCAACGACGGCACCATCGACACCCTCCAGTACTACTCGGTCGGCGTCGGCAAGGACCTCACCTACGGAGGCGTCTCCGTCACCGGCGGCCTCCAGGACAACGGCCAGTCCATCCTGCGCAGCAACGACACCGTGATGGGTTCCAACTTCGGCGGCGACGGCGGCGACACCCTCACCGACCCGGCCAACGGGTGCAACATCGCCGAGGAGTACGTCTACCTCTCCATCCAGGTGACCCAGAACTGCGCGGTCAACGACGGCAGTTGGGTCACCGACCCCAGCAAGATCACGTCGTACAACGTGGCCCCCGCCGACAACGCCACCGGTGAGGCCCGCTTCATCGCCCCGATCACGGCAGACGCCAAAAACAGCTCGACCTGGATAGCCGGCGGCCGCCACATCTGGGTCCAGACCCACGGCTACGCCATCCGCAGCGGCGACGAGTGGACCAGCGTCTACGACCTCGGCGCCGGGCGTACCGCGACCGCCGTCGCGGCCTCGGGCGGCAAGGTGTACGCGGCCTGGTGCGGCCCCTGCAACAACCAGGGCTTCGCCCGCGGCATCTCCGTCGGCAACGCGGACGGCACCGGCTGGCACGACATCACCCTCCCGGCCACCGGCGTGGACGGCACCGTACCCAACCGCTACCTCAGCGGCTTCGCCGTCGACCCGAAGAACGCCGACCACGTGTATCTGGAGGTCAACGGCTTCTCCCGGCACTGGACCGAGGGCCCCGGCGCCGGCGTCGGCCACGTCTTCGAGTCCACCGACGGCGGCACCACCTGGAAGGACATCTCGAAGAACCTCCCCGACGTGCCGACCAACTCCGCGGTCGTCACACCGAACGGCGGCCTCGCCGTCGCCACCGACCTCGGCGTCGTCTACCGCGCCCCGGGCCGTACGACCTGGAAGCGCGTCGGGAACCTCCCGGCCGTCGCCGTGCTCCAGCTGAAGCTGGGCCCCGACGGCAAGACGCTGTACGCGGCCACCCACGGCCGCGGCATCTACACCATCAAGGTGAGCGACTGTAAGTGACGTAGCAACGTCTGATGGGGTGATCCCGGGTTGCCGGGGTCACCCCTGCGTCGTGTACGGCACCACGCTCACGCGCAGGGTGAAGGCGGCCTTCGCCGCGCCCGCCACGTCCGGCGCCTTCGCGGACGCGATGACGTCCGCCGTACCGCCCTTCGTCCCCGCACACCGCAGCGAGGCATGGGCCGTACCGTCCGCGTCCACCCGCCACCCGGACGCGAGGACGAGAACCGGCGCGGAACTCCGCACGGCCGTCCACCGCTTGTCGTCCGTACGAGGCCGCAGGACGAGCGACACCACGGTCCCGGGCCGCACGCAGAGCCGCCGTACGGCCGCGTCCCCAGGGCCGACGGTGACCTCCGTGTGCCCGGCGGCACAGCTCGCCGGCGAAGCGGAGGAACCCGTGGCCGACACCGAAGGGCTTCCCCGGGTCGGGCCGGCGGACGGCACCGCCGACGGCCTCGCCGAGCCGCCGCTCTCCGACGCCCCTCCCACCGGTCCACCGCCTTCCGACGCGTGACACCCCGCCAGGACCACAACCGCGGCGACCACCCATACCCCGGCCCACCACCGCATCCCGTCACCTCCCGGCCCGCGCGTAGGACCACCAGCATGCCCTGATGAACCTACGACATGCGGGCCGTGCCCGGCGTCTAGCCGACAGGCGGCGGGGGCGTTCGCGGGGGCCTCGGTGG
>NZ_JBXVPZ010000236.1:0-14840 GCF_057961495.1 Streptomyces sp. P5F9
GACCAGGAGCGGGGAAGGGAGTGCGGAGCGGGTGGAGCGGTGGGGGCCGGACGCGCCGCTGCTGTCCGGGAAGGGCGCATCCGGCAGCTGTGCGGGTTATTTGACGGCGATGGGGTTGACCGGGGAGCCGACGGCTCCGGTGATGGGCAGGGGCGCGGCGGTGAGCCAGAACTCGTACACGCTGTCGTCGGCGCAGTCCGCGGCGAGGGCGTCGAGATCCCACATCTCGCCGATGAGCAGGCCCATGTTGGGGATGACGACTTGGTGCAGCGGCTGGAAGGCGTCCTCGAACTCGTTGGGCCGTACCTCGAAACCCCAGGTGTCGGTGGCGATGGCGGCGATCTCGCTGCCGTGCAGCCAGCCGGCGGTGGTGAACGACAGGCCGGGCGCGGGCCCGCCCGCGTAGTCGCCCCAGCCGTCCCGCCGGGCGCGGGCGAGATGTCCGGTGCGGACGAGGACGATGTCGCCGCGGCCGACGCTCACCCCGTGGGCCTCGGCGGTCGCGGTCAGGTGCTCCGCGGTGACGGCGAAGCCGTCCGCCAACTCGCCGTCGGCTCCGACTACTTGGCCCACGTCGAGGAGCACCCCGCGCCCGGCGATGTACGGGGCCATGTGCTCGATGCCGGTGACGAGGTCGCCGTTGGAGGTGACGACCTTGTCGGCGCGCCGCCCGTTCCAGGCGAGACCGTGGTCGAAGATGTGCCCGAGCCCGTCCCACTGGGTGGAGCACTGCAACGGCATCGCGATCACGTCGTCGGCGCCGCCGATGCCGTGCGGGAAGCCCTGGTTGCCGAGGGCGGCGTCGGTCCCGGTGTCGAGCATCGTGTGAACGGGGTTGGTCCGCCGGCGCCAGCCCTTCTGCGGGCCGTCCATGTCGAACCGCTGCGACAGCGAGAAGCTGACACCGCGGCGCACCAGCGCAGCGCCCTCGCGGCGTTTGGCCTCGTCGAGGAAGTTCAGGGTGCCCAGCACGTCGTCCTCGCCCCAGCGCCCCCAGTTCGAGTACGACTTGGCCGCCTCGGCGATCGCGCCCTCGGGGTCGTGGCGGTTCACGAGGCTTCCCCGACGCATCGGGTGCGCTGCATGCCCAGACCCGTGATGGACCCCTCCATGACGTCGCCGTCACGCAGCAGCCGCCCCCAGTGGATGCCGTTGCCGGCCGGGCTGCCGGTCAACACCAGGTCACCGGGCAGGAGTCGAGCCGTCCGGGAGATGTACGACACCAGCCGGGCAACGCCGAACAGCATGTCCTTGGTGGACTCGTCCTGCATGGTCTCGCCGTTCAGCTTGAGCGTGACCCGCAGGTCACCGGGGTCCGCGATCGACCCAGCCGGGACGAGCCACGGGCCCAGCGGGGTGAAGCCGGGGGCGTTCTTGCTGCGCAGCCAGTCGGTGCCGATGGCCTTCATGTCCCGGCGGAAGACGGTGGCGCGGTCGGTGAGGTCGTTGGCGATGGTGTACCCGGCGACGTACTCCAGGGCCTCCTCGACCGTCACCTGGTAGGCGGGCTTGGCGATCACGGCCGCCAACTCCAGTTCCCAGTCGGGCTGTTGGGCCCAGGAGGGCAGGACGACATCGTCGTACGGGCCGGCGACGGTGCTGGGCAGGCCGATGAAAACGTAGGGCAGGTCCTCGGCGGCCCGGCGGTCCATGACCGCGGCGATCTCCTCGCGGGCCTCTTCGACGGTGCGTGGGTCGTCGGGGGAGCGGTGGGCGACCTCCAGGTCGATCACGTGCTGCCGGTAGTTGGCGCCGGACTGGAAGATCTGGCGCGGCTCCAGCGGGGCGTGCACCCGCAGGCCCTCCAGCGGTCGCCAGTCCAGGGCCGGCTCGTCCGCCAGGACGTGTAGCACGGGCAGGGCCTCCTCCCAGCGTTCCACCACGGCACGCACCCCGGACGGCGCCCAGGTCAGGGCTGTGGTCAGGTCGAGAACCCGGCCCCTGGCCAGCAGACCGGGGAACGGTTCTCCGTCCGGAAGCGAGAACGTGCCGAGCACGAACGGGCCGGCAGGTTGCGCGAGCGTTGCCATCAGATTTCCTCCTGCTGGGATGCGGTCTACTCTGACCCCGATCGACCAATCACGGAAATAGATCCTGTGGATGCACCGAATCCATGTCATGGATGACTCTCGCTGTTAGGTGATTGCCCGGTGAACCTGTCCCGACTCGACCTCAATCTGGTCCTCGCCCTGCGCGCGCTGCTGGAGGAGCGCAACGTCACCCGGGCCGGCGAGCGCATCGGCCTCAGCCAGCCCGCCATGAGCGCCGCGCTGTCCCGGCTGCGCCGCCATTTCGACGACGAACTGCTCGCCCGCACCGGCAACGCCTACGAGCTGACCCCGCTCGGCGCCGCCCTGCGCGAGCGCAGCGCCACCGCGTGCGATCTGCTGGAGCGGGTCTTCGCCAGCCAGGCCGACTTCGACCCGGCCGCGGAGAGCCGCGAGTTCACCCTGCTCGCCTCCGACTACGGGGCGGCCGTGTTCGGTGCCGCACTCGCCCGCACCCTGCACGAGGAGGCGCCCGCCATCCGGCTCACCTTCCAGCACCCGGCACCGTCCGTCGTGGAGAACATCGCCACGGTGCTGAGCACCGTCGACGGACTGCTGATGCCGCACGGCGTCATCAATGGGTTGCCCGCCGTCGACCTCCACCAGGACCGCTGGCTGTGCCTGGTCGCCGACGACCACCCCGAGGTCGGTGACGAACTCACCCTGGACCAGCTGGGGCGTCTGCCCTGGGCCGTCTACCAGCGTCCCTACGACGCCCCGGCGGCCCGCCAGCTCAGCATGATAGGGATCAGTCCCCAGGTGGAGGTGTCCGTGCAGACCTTCCAGCTGCTGCCCCTCATGGTCGAGGGCACCCGTCGGGTCGCGATGATCCAGGAGCGCCTGGCGCGCAAGGCGGTCCGATCCGCCGCGGTGCGCGTCCTGCCCTGCCCCTTCGAGGCGGTGCCGGTGCGGGAGGCGATGTGGTGGCACCCGGTGCACGCGCAGGACGCGGGCCACATCTGGTTGCGGCAGAAGGCCGCGGAGGTGGGCGCGACGCTGGCGGGCAACGGCTACGGCAATGGCAGGGGCCCGGGGAAGGCCGTGCCCGTCGACCGGAGTGCGGGGCTCCCGCCGGGCCGGCTCTGACCGGGTCCGGCGGCAGCCCGTGATCGACGCGCTCCCGGTGGTCGTCCTGCGCACCCTCAGGCCAACTGCTCCGGCAACGGCCGGGGATCGACGGCGCCCACCCGGCGGCGGGCCGCCCACAGTCCCGCCGCGACGAGGGCGGCGGCCAGCCCCAGCACGCCCACCGCACCGGCGAGCGTGCCGACGGCAGACTCCCCGGCGAGCAGCACCAGCGGGCAGACGAACTCACCGCCGAAGAAGGCCGCCATCCACAGTCCCGTGCCGCGGCCGCGGTCCTCGAACGCCAGGCGGGACATGGCACTGGTGAGAAGGGCGGGCAGCAGCATGCCGGTGCCCACACAGTTGACGACCGCCCCGATGACCAGCAGCGGGGCGTTGCCCGCGAGGAACATCACCCCGAAGCCGACCGCGCAGACCGCGAGAACGACGGGCAGCATCGGGCGGGGAGAACGCTTGAGCCGGGTGAAGGTGACCGCACCGCCCACGGTGGCGGCACTCGCGGTCGCGGTGGCCAGTCCGATCACGCCGGTGTTCTCCACCCCGAGGTCGTCGAGCAGGTACGACATCTCCACCGGGACGGTGTAGAAGACCATCGCCCCGAAGAAGGTGAGGGCACAGATGCCGCCCAACTGCCGCCAGGGGAACGAGCGGCGGGCCTCCGTCCCGGCCGGAGTCTCGGCACCGTCCGCACGGACCGCCGGGTTGGGCAGTGCGGCTGCCATCAGCGGGGCGAGCACCAGGCTCACGGCGTAGACCCAGAAGGGCACGCGCCAGCCCGCCGATCCGGCGGCGCCGCCGAGGACGAAGAAGACGGTGGCCGACGCGGAGGCGCACATGGTCTGCAGGGCGAGATACTTCACCCGCCGGTGACCGCTGTAGTAGTCGCCGATCAGGGTCGTGCAGCAGGTCATGATCGCGGCCTCGGCGACTCCGACCAGGGCGCGGCTGGCGATGACCGCCTCCAGCGAGTCCAGCCAGAGCGGAGCCGTGCCGAACACGGCGTACAGGAGAGTGGCCACGATCAGCAGGCGCTTGCGGCCCACCCGGTCCACGATCACACCGGCGAACGGGGCCAGCAGGGCCAGCGCCAGCGCCGGAACGGTCAGCGCGAGGGGCACCAGCGCTTTGGCTCCCGGGACCGACGCGAAGTGGTCCTGCATCTTCGGCAGCACCGGGGCGATCAGCACCGCCCCCAGGATCGGCAGACAGCTGCCCGCCAACAGCAGGGTCACGCGCAGCAGATGAGCCGGGCCCGAGACGGGGACAGCTGAGGGAGTGGCATCGTCGACCGCGGTGGGAGACGGCGACGGAACGGAACCGGGCATGGCGACTCCAGGGACGGTGTACGGGAGCGGGCATGCCTGACACTGGCGCCGACGGCGCATGGCATGCCGGGGACGGCCGCACACCGGCGGCTGGCCGGACAGCGGCGTGCGGGTAGGGACGACTATCGGTCGTCAGCAGCCCGGTCGCCATCCTCCGCGTGATCCGAATCCTCTATCCCGCCTATCCACACCATGGATGAGCTGCCCGTAACCCTGGGCGTCACGAGGGCATGCCGCAGAGCGGTTCCACCGTCGTTGCCGGCGGGGCGACGTCCTTGCGGACGGACCAGGTCCAGGTGGCGATGGCGTTCTTCTGCACGAGTTGGGAGTCGAGCCAACTGAGGAAGAGCTTGGCTCCGGCCTTGTGGGGTGCGCGTCGACGGTAACGGTAGGGGGCGAGCGTCACGCCGGCATCCTCCGGAACGTCACCTGGAGTGCGCCTGATGCGGCACGGTGCTGACGCAGCTGTGGGTGCTCTGGAGTCCTCACCCTGATTTGCTTCAGCACGCGCATTGAAGAACGCGTCCCAACCCCTTTAATAGAAGGCTTTGACTTTTTCGCCAAGCCGCGATTCCTAACTGCAACGGATTACTGGTCCGTGCTGACGCGTCAGCACGGGGTGCTGATCGAGGAGGATCGAACAGGGTGCAAGGGGACTGAAATGGGGCCGCCTGTCCGGGTTCTCCGACGTTTCCGCAGGTTAGGAAGATAACAATTTCGGGTTCGACTACCCTAATAGGACTCAGTTAGCCTCCCCGTGCTCAACCCCCAGATCACGGCAGCCACAGGCTGGTCGTCCACCTCCACCGCCCCCTTCTCGGGCGCGCTCCTGGTCTCCGCCGTCACCGGTATACCCGTCGACCGCATCAACTGCCGAGGTCCGCGCACGGTGATGACCATCGGATCCGTCCTCGGCGTCATTGCCGTGCTGGCCATCGCGTTCGCGCCCAACCTGATCGCCTTCACCGCCACCTGGCTGCTGGCTGGCGTGTTCGTGGCCGCCACCTTCTACAAGCCCGCCGTCGCCGCGATCACCCGCTAGCGGGGAAGTGAAGGTTCCCCGTCATCTTGGACACTCGATCGTTATGCCGCGAGGGCGTGTTGATGCAGCCGCCCTCAAGCGGCACCTGCCAGATGGTCAGGCCCTGAAAGGCGATCAGGCCGCCGGGCGGCTGACACGCCGTGGGCGGCGGCCAGGACGTCGTTGGGCGCCTCCCGGCACGGGGAGGTACCGATCACGAGGTGGGACCGACGCCCGGCTCGGTCTCCGGTGGGCACGCGAACTGGTCGGAGGGGCCCCAGTGTGTGACGGGGTCCTTGCTCGCGGCCAGTGCGCCGCACGTGAGGTCGGTGACTGTGGTACCCGCCGAGGTGATCTCCCGGATGTGGACCTCCTTGCCGCGCGGGTATTTGGCGCCGTTGCCCAGCGTCATGATGCCTGACTCGCCGACGTAGTCCTTGACGCCGGGTGACTGGAGGAAGGTGACGACCGAACTGGGCCTGAAGTCCGGGTCGGTTCCGGAGATATCTGTCATGATCCCGAAAAGGATCTTCAGGGCGTCGTAGCCCGCCGCCGCGTCGCTGTCGGTGTGGACGGCGAATGCCTTGCGGAAGCCCTGGGCGAAGGGGCCGTTGGCGTCGGGCAGGCTGAACTGGCTGTAGAACAGCGTGAGTGAGCCGTAGTTCTGCGGCATCAGCTCCGGGTGGAGGACGAGGTCCGGGGCCGGACTCTCGGCGAGCACCGGCACACGGCCTCCGTTAGTACGGCAGTTCTTGTCGCCCTGGAGGTAGTAGAAGAGGTCGTGCATGACGCTGGACCGGCCGGCGTACAGGACGAAGCCGCCTGTCTGGCGGACGAGGGTGCAGATGTTGGCGGCGACGGCGGGTGTCTGGCTGCCGCCGTCGGATTCCCGGTAGGGGACCAGTCGCACCGGGCCGGCCGTGGCGTAGTCGGAGGTGAACCTGTCCTTGAGGTCGGCGCTGAAATAGGTGTCGTCCGGGTCGAAGACGACGATCGCGGTCGGCGCCGGGTGGCCGGGTGCGGGCTTCGTCAGGGCGTGCAGCCGGGGGGACTGGCCGGCGAACGATGCCAGGATCTGGGCCACGCGTTCGTCGGGTGGCGAGAGTTGGAAGTACGACACGGGGGAGTCCTCGACCATGGGCTGGCCGGTGACGCCCGTGCCGAGGACGGGGATTCCCCGGCTTCCCAGTTCGATGGCGGCCTGCAGGGATTCGGGGCGGCTCTGGGTGAGGCCGAAGACGGCCGCGATGTGGTCCCGTGCGACCCGGTCGACGATCATTCGTGACACGTCGGTGTGGCTGAGGTTTTTGGTGTTGAGGCCGTGGAGCGAGCCGTAGTGGAAGTACTCGCCGGCGTTCGCGATCAGCAGCCGCACCTGGACCTGGTGCTTGAGGTTGAGGGAGTTGACCTCCTGCTGGGCGAGCAGCGCACCGCGCAGGATCTGCAGGCCGGTCGGCGCGGTGCGGCGGGACTGCGATCCGACGCTCAGGGGTGCGAAGAAGACGAGGGTGCGGTACGGCTTGGCCGGGTCGACCTGCGCGTTCTGCTTGCCCATGGTGTGTTCGAGGGCCCGGAGCTGGGAGGCGTACAGGCCGTGCGCGAGATCGCAGCCGTCGTTGCCGTCGGTCAGGCCGACGACCTCGCCGGTCTTGACGCGGTGGCAGGACGCGACCGGGGCGGCCTTGCTGTCGTCGACGGGGGCACGTGACTCCGATGGCCACAGCTCGTAGCCGCTGCCGGCCGCCACCAGCAGCAGTGCGGTACCGGCCGCGATCGGGCGGGCCCAGCCTTGGTGACGGCCGCCCCGTACCCGGACGGTGGGGCGCACGGCCAGCCGGTCGGCGGCGCTGCCGCCGTCGGGAGTGCGGGGCAACGTGAAGGCGTGAACGGCCTGGCCCGGCCGGCCGGTGGCCCCGGACGCGTACAGCGCGGCGATCTCCCGGGCCGGAGCGGGAACATCGTCCTGCCCGGCGTGCCGGACGACGTACTGGGGGACGTCCGCGGTGGCGGCGCCCAGCACCAGCAGCGGGCAGTCGGGGTTGTCCTCGGCGACGTCGGCGAAGGTGTCGAGGAACTTCCGGCTGGGTGTTCCCGCGGCGCCGACGTCGGGCAGCAGGACGACGAAGGACCAGGGCCGCCGGGGCCTGCGCCGGCTCCAGAACGGGGGCCGGGAGGCCCGAGCCAGGTCGCGGATCAGCGCGGTCAGCAGGATCTGCCGGACCGCCGCGGCGTCACGGGCCCCGGCGGCTCCCGCGGCCGGATGCAGCGCTTCGCCCGTGGCCGCGGCCCGCGCGCGCAGGTGCGCCTCGCGCAGGGCAACCGCCGCACCGAGGAAGCTGCGCCCGGTCTCGCCGAGCATGCCGGCCACCCAGCGGCGGCGGGGGCCGTGGTTGAGTCGTACGCCGTACCACCAGCGCCACAGCAGTGCCACCGGCACGGCCGCCGCCCGCAGCAGGGCCGCGCCCTTCTTGGGACCGAGATCCTCGCTGAGGCGCGTGACCTCCGCGCCCAGCCCGAAGGTCCAGGCGTGCCTGCCGTACAGCAGGTTCCGTACGGCCGTGCCTTCGTCCACCGCGTCGGCCGGTAGCTGGCAGCGCAGCACCGACAGACAGACCTCGAACTCCCTCAGGCGGAGGGCCCCCGCCCCTTCCGGCATCGTGGCGCGCAGGCGGCGCGCCACCTTGTCCAACAGGACGATGTGCGGGTCCTCCGCCGGCGAGCCGTCCTGAGGTACGGGTTCGCAGGCCAGTTGCGCCTCGTCGACCAAGGCGTGGGGAACGAGGCTTGCCAGGTGGCGCGCCTCGCCCGGCCCGGGCCGTAGCAGCCGCTTCCGATAGGCCCGGACCAGGGCGCTCGGGTCGGGTTCGCCCTCGGGGGGCGAGCCGACCGAGGGCGGGGTGCCGGCATCCTGGGGTGCGCGTGCGAACAGCAGCGCGGGAAGCCGGCGGCTCGACGACCGCCGTAGCCGTGGCACCCCACTCTGCCGGTCGGCCGCATAGAGGTCGACCACACGGACGATTTCGTCGAATCCACTGGGCAGGACGAGATTCTGCTCGTCCTCGGGCAGCTGCTGCAGCACTCAGGACCTCCGGGCATCCAGGCAAGGGGCGAGCAGCCTAGAGGCGGACAGAAGGGTCCTGGGTGGCATCCGGGCATTCATTGGGTTACTGAGCAAGTATGGCTATCGGCTTTCCGTTGTGCGCATATGAGCGGCTATCCTCTTTCCGGTTTTGAAGAATGCGTCTCGAACGGCTGTCCCGATTGGGTGGTCGCGGGGCGCTTGGCGCCTACTGGCTGGCCTCCTGAGCTCACGCTGTTCCAGCAGTTCAACGACCGACATCTTTCGCGACTTCCATACGGGATCGCCCCCTGTGCCCGACCAACGAAAAAGCCGTCCTCAAGTCCGCAAAGGCAATGACCGCTTGGGGACAGCCACACGCCCGCTCAGCGGTCATGTCCCGCTGGGTGGTGTAGTCACGGCAGCTGTTTCGGTTCCGGTTGTGGGGTGATCTGCGGTTCGGGCGGGGTCGGTTGGGCGGTGAAGAGCTCGGCCATGGAGGCTTCGGAAAGGTAGCGGCGGTCGAAGACCTGCCATTCGTCGTGGAGTTCGGCCAGGACCGCAGCGGCGAGCCGGTCCAGGGCAGCGGGGTTGGGGAAGACCTGGACGATATCGGCTCGTCGTTTGATCTCCCGGTTCAGCCGTTCCAGCGGGTTGGTCGACCAGATCTTCTTCCAGTGCGCCGACGGGAAGTCCGCGAACGCCGTGATGTCTGTTGCGGCATCCAACAACATCTTCTTGACCTGCGGAAACTGCCGTCCGAGCATGTCGGCCACCACGTCCAGCTGGGTGCGGACGGCCGAGGCGGTGGTCTGCGCGAAGACGGTGCGGATGGTGGCCACCAGGCCGCTGTGGCTGTCGGAGATGACCAGCTGGACGTTCTCCAGGCCGCGGGCCCGCAGCGAGCGCAGGAACTTCGTCCAGAACGGCTTCGATTCGCTGTCGCCGACCATCACACCGAGGATCTCGCGGTGGCGGGTGGCGGAGATTCCGGTGGCCGTTCCTTGAACGCGGTCGGTTCCTCGTCCAGTTCGCCGCAGATCCGTGACACCTCCGACTTGGAGATCCCGCTGTCCGCACCGAGTGCTTTGACCAGGTCATCGACCGAGCGGGTCGAGACCCCGTTCACGTATGCCTCCATCACCACGGCGAACAACGCCCGGTCGATGCGCCGGCGCCGCTCCAGCAGGGAGGGGAAGAACGACCCGGTCCGCACCTCGGGAATCTTCAGATCGAGATCGCCGGCCTGCGTGGTCAGCAGGCGGTCGCGGTGTCCGTTGCGCCAGGTCGTGCGCTTGTCGGTGTGTTCGTACGGGGCGGCCCTGATTGCCTCAACTCCCTCGGCCCGACGTAGTGACTCCAGCAGCCGCATCAGCTCAGACTGGGACAAGGCCATCGCGTGCTCCTCCGGTTGAACTGCCCGTTCACCAGGGAGACTTGCGCGGTTAGCGGATGCACGCCCCGGCAGACACCCGCGCGTTCCGGGACCGGGCCCGGCTACACCACTTCAAGGGACGCCATCCACGACAGCGAAAGCTCGCTCGCCGTCGGTTCTTTTCTGCTCCACAAGTATCAGGAACACATGGCGCATTGGCGGGCACCGTTGACGGCGGCCCAGTTGCGGAAGCGGGAGCGGCGAGGTCTGAAGCCCATCAGGAGTACGACCACCTGGTCACCGTGACCAAGCGCTGGACACCGGTGCAGCAGAGCGCGCTGAGCCACGCACTCGATGCAGCGAAGCAAAAGGCCCGAGCACGGGGAATCGCGGTCCCTGAAGACATGACTCGCCTCAGGACTGGAGCCGCGGAAGGTCCAAGCCCGTATGCGGCACGGTCACCTCAGCGAGACGCTGGACACCTACGGCTATCTGGTGTGGGAGGTCGACTGGGAGAACGCTCCTGCTTCGTTCGTGGAGCTGTACGGCCTCACCACTCCGACCGGTCTGCCGGAGGCGGCACTGGTGCCTGCGGCCGAGCGGGTGCGGGGGAGGGAAAATGCCTGAGTACGTCAGGGATGTTCGCTGTACGTTGTGGAGGCGCGCCGGACGAGGGGCGTCGCGTGGCCGACTGATCGCTGCGTGGCGTGCACATCACTACGAGGGCGAGGACAGCTCCGGAGCAGTGATCGCCGAGGCGCGCTCTCCCATCGTTGTGGTTCCCCGGCATTCGGCGCGTGTGCACGGAATGTGCACCGCGTTGGACCGCACGACAAGTATCCGCAGATCAGAAGACGTTTCGAGGCCTACCCACCGTGTTCCTGACGATCAGTACCACCGGCACCCCCGAACGCCCCGCCACCGACCTCGGTTTCCTGCTGCACAAGCATCCCGACAACGCGCAGGCGTTCTCGACGTCCTACGGCAAGGCGTACGTCTTCTACCCCGAGGCGGATCCCGCGCGGTGCACGGCGGCGCTGTTGCTGGAGGTCGACGCGGTGGCGCTGGTCCGGCGCGGCAAGGGCAAGGGGCGCGGTGGCGCGCCCGACGCGGCGCTCGCGCAGTACGTCAACGACCGTCCGTACGCGGCCTCTTCCCTGCTCGCCGTGGCCCTGAGCGCGGTCTTCTCCAGCGCCATGCGGGGCGTGTGCAACGCCCGCCCCGAGCGCGCGGAACAGCCGCTGCCGCTGCGCATCGAGGTACCCGCGCTGCCCACGCGCGGCGGTCCCGATCTCGTACGGCAGCTCTTCGCGCCGCTCGGCTGGACGGTCACCGTCGAACCGGTCGCGCTGGACGCCGAGTTCCCCGAGTGGGGCGACTCGCGGTACGTCAGCCTCGTACTGGAATCGGAGACGCTGACCCTCGCCGAGGCGCTGCGCCACCTGTACGTCCTGCTGCCCGTGCTCGACGACGCCAAGCACTACTGGGTCGCGTCCGACGAGGTCGACAAACTGCTGCGCGCCGGTGAGGGCTGGCTGCCCACGCACCCGGAGCAGAAGCTCATCACCAGCCGTTATCTGTCCCGCCGTTGGTCCCTGACCCGGGACGCGATGGAGCGGCTGGAACTGGTGCGGCTCGCCGAGGCCGACGACAGCGAGGTCGAGGAGATCGACAACGCCGTCGAGCCGGAGACCGAGGCCGAGGAGAAACCGACGCCGCTCGCCGTGCAGCGCCGGGACGCGATCATCGGGGCGCTCAGGACGTCCGGTGCCGGCCGCGTGCTCGATCTCGGGTGCGGGCAGGGCCAGTTGGTGCAGGCACTGCTCAAGGACACCCGGTTCACGGAGATCGTCGGCACCGACGTGTCGATGCGCGCGCTCACCATCGCGGGCCGCCGCCTCAAGCTCGACCGCATGGGGGAGCGGCAGGCCTCGCGTGTCCAGCTCTTCCAGAGCTCGCTCGCCTACACCGACAACCGCCTCAAGGGCTACGACGCCGCCGTGCTCAGCGAGGTCATCGAGCACCTCGACCTGCCCCGGCTGCCGGCCCTGGAGTACGCGGTGTTCGGCGCCGCCCGCCCGAGGACGGTCGTCGTCACGACCCCGAACGTCGAGTACAACGTCCGCTGGGAGACCCTTCCCGCCGGACACGTCCGGCACGGCGACCACCGCTTCGAGTGGACGCGCGCGGAGTTCGGGGAGTGGGCGGCGAAGGTGGCCCAACGGCACGGCTACGACGTCGAGTTCGTACCGGTAGGTCCCGACGACCCCGAGGTGGGACCGCCCACCCAGATGGCCGTGTTCAGCGTCAGTACCGCGAAGGAGGAGAAGGCCGCATGACCGGGACCCAGACCAAGGGGCGCGTCCTGCCCGTCACCGACCTCTCCCTCGTGGTGCTGATCGGCGCCTCCGGCTCCGGCAAGTCCACCTTCGCGCACCGGCACTTCAAGCCGACCGAGATCATCTCCTCCGACTTCTGCCGGGGCCTGGTCGCGGACGACGAGAACGACCAGAGCGCCAGCCGGGACGCCTTCGACGTCCTGCACTACATCGCCGGCAAGCGCCTCGCCGCGGGCCGCCGCACGGTCGTTGACGCGACCAGCGTGCAGCAGGACAGCCGACGCCAACTGATCGACCTGGCCAAGCAGTTCGACGTGCTGCCCATCGCCATCGTGCTCGACGTACCGGAGGAGGTGTGCGCCGAGCGCAACGCCTCCCGCGTCGACCGCGCCGACATGCCCCGCCGCGTCATCACCCGGCACACCCGCGAACTCCGGCGCTCCCTGCGCGGCTTGGAGCGCGAGGGTTTCCGCAAGGTGCACGTACTGCGGGGCGTAGAGGAGATCGACCACGCCACGGTCGTCACCGAGAAGCGCTACAACGACCTGACCCATCTCACCGGCCCCTTCGACATCATCGGCGACATCCACGGCTGCGCCGCCGAACTGGAGACCCTGCTCGGCAAGTTGGGCTACGACGACGGTGTCCACCCGGCGGGCCGTACGGCCGTCTTCGTCGGCGACCTCGTCGACCGCGGCCCTGACTCGCCCGGTGTGCTGCGCCGCGTGATGTCCATGGTCGGCTCGGGCAACGCCCTGTGCGTACCGGGCAACCACGAGAACAAGTACGGCCGTTACCTGAAGGGCCGCAAGGTCCAGCACACCCACGGCCTGGCCGAGACGATCGAGCAGATGGAGGAGGAGACCGAGGAATTCCACGCCCAGGTACGGGAGTTCATCGACGGACTCGTCAGCCACTACGTCCTCGACGGCGGCAGGCTCGTGGTCTGCCACGCCGGTCTGCCCGAGAAGTACCACGGCCGTACCTCCGGCCGGGTCCGTTCGCACGCGCTCTACGGCGACACCACCGGCGAGACCGACGAGTTCGGCCTGCCGGTGCGCTACCCGTGGGCCGAGGACTACCGGGGTCGCGCGGCGGTTGTCTACGGTCACACCCCGGTTCCGGACGCCAGTTGGTTGAACAACACGATCTGCCTGGACACGGGCGCTGTCTTCGGCGGCAAGCTGACCGCCCTGCGGTGGCCGGAGCGGGAGTTGGTCGACGTACCGGCCGAGCAGGTCTGGTACGAGCCGACCCGCCCGCTGCGCACCGAGGCACCCGGCGGCCACGACGGCCGCCCGCTCGACCTGGCGGACGTGCACGGCCGCCGCGTGGTGGAGACCCGGCACGCCGGCCGGGTGTCGGTCCGCGAGGAGAACGCGGCGGCGGCCCTGGAGGTCATGAGCCGCTTCGCGGTCGACCCGCGCCTGCTGCCGTACCTGCCGCCGACGATGGCTCCTACGGCGACCTCGCACGTAGACGGCTTCCTTGAGCACCCGGCCGAAGCGTTCGCGCAGTACGCCGAGGACGGGGTCGCGCGGGTCGTGTGCGAGGAGAAGCACATGGGGTCGCGGGCGGTGGCGCTGGTGTGCCGGGACGTGGAGATGGCGGCGAAGCGGTTCGGTGTGGACGGCGGGCACGGGGTGACGGGTTCGCTGTACACGCGTACGGGCCGTCCCTTCTTCGACGACCCGGCGGTCACCGAGGAGATCCTCGGCCGACTGCGGGCGGCGCTGGACGAGGCGGGCCTGTGGGCCGAGCTCGCTGCATCCGATAGCGCCTCCGGCGCGGGCGACTGGGTGCTGCTGGACGCGGAGTTGATGCCGTGGTCGCTGAAGGCGTCCGGGCTGCTGCGCGGGCAGTACGCGGCGGTCGGCGCGGCCGCGGGGGCGGTGTTCCCGGGTGCGCTGGCCGCGCTGGAGGGTGCCGCCGGGCGGGGTGTCGACGTGGACGCGTTGCTGTCCCGGCAGCGTGAACGCGCCGCGGACGCCTCGGCGTTCACCGACGCCTACCGTCGCTACTGCTGGACCACGTCCGGCCTCGACGGTGTCCGGCTCGCCCCGTTCCAGATCCTCGCGGTCCAGGGGCGCAGCCTCGCCGGACTCCCGCACGACGAACAACTCGCCCTGCTGGACCGGCTGGTGGAGCACGACAGCACGGGCCTGCTCCAGACCACGCGTCGGCTGTACGTCGACACCGGTGACCCCGAATCCGTACAGGCCGGTGTCGACTGGTGGCTGGAGATGACCGGGCGGGGTGGCGAGGGCATGGTCGTCAAGCCGGTCGGGGCGGTCGTGCGCAGCGCGGCGGGGCGACTCGTCCAGCCCGGTATCAAGTGCCGGGGGCGGGAGTACCTGCGGATCATCTACGGTCCGGAGTACACGCGTGCCGACAACCTCGCGCGGCTGCGGGGGCGGTTCCTCAACCACAAGCGGTCGTTGGCGATCCGGGAGTACGCGCTCGGTCTTGAGGCGCTTGACCGGTTGGCCGAGGGGGAGCCGTTGTGGCGGGTGCACGAGGCGGTGTTCGGGGTGCTGGCGTTGGAGTCTGAGCCGGTGGATCCGCGGTTGTGACGGTGCGGGTGCGGG
>NZ_JBXVPZ010000237.1:0-14797 GCF_057961495.1 Streptomyces sp. P5F9
CCCGACCCCCGCGTGTGGGCGCAGACCCCGGCACCCGAGCCGGAGGGCCCGACCCAGTACCTGCCCTACGGCGACGACGCCCGGACGACCCAGTTCGTGGGCGTGGACGACCTGGTTACCGGGGCCGGCGAGGAGCACCACGAGCCGGACGCCTTCGCCCATCTCTTCCGGGACCAGGGCCAGGGCGGCGGACGTCCGCAGATGGACTCCCCGGCGGTCCCCGGCCCGTCCCCGGCACCGCCCTCGGGCCCGGGGCCGATGTCCGACGCAACGATGCAGCTCACTCCTACGGCGCCGGCACCTGCGCCCGCAGCCGCTCCCAAGAAGGGCGGGAAGGCCTCCGGCCTGCTGAAGTCGAGCGCCGTGATGGCGGCGGGCACGATGGTCTCCCGCCTGACGGGGTTCGTCCGCTCTGCACTGATTGTCTCGGCGCTGGGCACGGCTCTCCTCGGCGACACCTTCCAGGTCGCCTACCAGCTGCCGACGATGATCTACATCCTGACCGTCGGCGGCGGCCTCAACTCCGTCTTCGTGCCGCAGCTCGTGCGCGCCATGAAAGAGGACGACGACGACGGCGAGGCATTCGCCAACCGTCTGCTGACCCTGGTCATCGTGGCGCTCGGAGTACTGACCGCGCTAGCGATGTTCGCGGCACCTCTCCTGGTCCGCCTGCTGTCGGTGAAGGTCGCAAGCGACCCCGCGGCCGACAGCGTCGCCATCACCTTCACCCGCTACTTCCTGCCCTCGATCTTCTTCATGGGCATCCACGTGGTGATGGGCCAGATCCTCAACGCCCGCGGCAAGTTCGGCGCGATGATGTGGACCCCGGTCCTCAACAACGTCGTCATCATCGTGACGCTCGTCATGTTCCTCTGGGTGTACGGCACCTCGGCGGACTCCGGCATGGGGGTCCAGAACATCCCGCCGGAGGCCCAACGCCTCCTGGGCATCGGTGTTCTCCTCGGTCTGGTCGTCCAGGCGCTGGCGATGATCCCGTACCTGCGCGAAACAGGGTTCAGGCTGCGGCTGCGGTTCGACTGGAAGGGCCACGGCCTCGGCAAGGCCGCGATGCTCGCCAAGTGGACCGTCCTCTTCGTCCTCGCGAACCAGGCGGGTGCCCTCGTGGTCACCCAGCTCGCCACCGCGTCGGTCGCGGACACGAACATCGCCGGAACCGGATTCAGCGCCTACGCCAACGCCCAGCTCATCTGGGGTCTGCCGCAGGCCATCATCACGGTGTCCCTCATGGCCGCCCTGCTGCCGCGCATCTCCCGCTCGGCCGCCGAGGGAGACGGCGGAGCTGTCCGCGACGACATCTCCCAGGGTCTGCGCACGACCGCCGTCGCGATCGTGCCGATCGCCTTCGGCCTGCTCGCCCTCGGCATCCCGATGTGCACCCTGATCTTCGGCTCCTCGGGTACCGGCGCGGCCACCAACATGGGCTTCATGCTGATGGCCTTCGCCCTCGGCCTGATCCCGTACTCGGTGCAGTACGTCGTCCTGCGTGCCTTCTACGCCTACGAGGACACCCGCACGCCCTTCTACAACACCGTCATCGTGGCCGCGGTCAACGCGGGTGCCTCGGCGGTCTGTTACTTCGTGCTCCCGGCCCGCTGGGCCGTGGTAGGCATGGCGGCCTCGTACGGCCTCGCGTACGCGACCGGTGTCGGTGTCGCCTGGAACCGGCTGCGCAAGCGGCTGAACGGCGACCTGGACGGCGCTCGCGTGCTGCGGACGTACGCTCGGCTCAGCATCGCCTCCGTGCCGGCCGCACTGCTCAGTGGTGCGGCTTGCTACGGGATCGGTCATACGCTCGGCCAGGGGGTCGTCGGCTCGTTCGCCGCCCTCCTGGTGGGTGGTGCCGTACTGCTCGGAATCTTCTACGTCGCGGCCCGACGCATGCGCATCGAGGAGCTCAACTCCCTCGTGGGCATGGTGCGCGGGCGCTTGGGGCGTTGAGGCGGGGGCACACGCACAACCATCGTCCGCCGCTGTGTGTCGTGCATAGCGGCAGACTGTGGGCACAATTGGTTTCGGCGTCGAACAGCGTGCAACGGATGGGGAGGCAGGAGCGACGGTGGCGGAACGGAGCACGGCTGCCGTCGACGTGGCAGACAACAGCGGCGACGAGCCGCTGACCGCCAAGGCGGACCAGTCCACGGCCGACGGGGTGGCCCAGAACCCGGAGCGGGACACGGAGAGCGACAAGGCACAGGGGAGCGGCGGGATCGAGGAAACCGAGAAGGTCTCGCCTCCCGAACTGCACAGCGGTCACAAGCTCGCCAGACGCTATCGCCTCGAAGAGTGCGTCACCCGTCTGGACGGCTTCAGCAGTTGGCGCGCGGTGGACGAGAAACTCCGTCGTGCCGTCGGCGTCCACATCCTGCCCGCGGACCATGCGAGAGCCCGCTCCGTGCTGGCCGCCGCCCGTTCCTCGGCGCTGCTGGGTGATCCCCGTTTCGTCCAGGTCCTGGACGCCGTGGAGGAGAACGACCTCGTCTACGTCGTCCACGAATGGCTGCCCGACGCCACGGAACTGACGGCGCTTCTGGCTCCCGGCCCGCTGGAGGTGCACGACGCCTACCAGATGGTCAGTCAGATCGCCTCGGCCATGGCCGCCGCGCACCGCGAGGGCCTCGCCCATCTGCGCCTGAACCCGAACGCGGTGCTGCGCACGTCGTCCGGTCAGTGGCGCATCCGCGGTCTGGCCGTCAACGCCGCGCTGCGCGGCATCAGTTCGGACAGCCCGCAGCGCACGGACACGGAGGCGGTCGGCGCCCTGCTGTACGCGGCGCTCACCCAGCGCTGGCCGTACGAGAGCGACGCCTACGGCCTGTCCGGGCTGCCCAAGGGTGTCGGTCTCATCGCCCCCGACCAGGTGCGTGCGGGGGTCCACCGCGGTCTGTCGGAGCTCGCCATGCGTGCGCTCGTCAACGACGGTGCCACGGCCTCCCGGCACGAGTCGGCGTGCACCACGCCGGAGGAGCTGGTGAAGGCGATCGGCGAGATGCCCCGCATCCGCCCGCCGGAGCCCGCGTTCACCGCACCGCCCGAGTACCAGCGCACGACGTACCAGCAGGGCACGTACGGCCGCCCGTCGCCGCCCGGTGCCACCCAGGTTCCGCCGACCCCACCGCCCCCGCTGCAGAGTCGCACCGGCAAGGCCCTCAAATGGGCCGTGTCCGCACTGCTGATCGCCGCGCTGGGCCTGGGCAGTTGGCAGCTCGCGGACGCGCTCATGGACCAGGGCAACAAGTCCGAGGACACGAAGCAGACGCAGACGACGGACGGGAACGACAAGAGCGGCGACAAGACCAAGCCGCTCAAGACGCTCGCGATCCAGGGCGCCCAGGAGTTCGTGGCGAAGGGCGACGCCCAGCATCCGAACGACGTCGACAAGACCTATGACGGCAAGGCATCGACGTACTGGCGGACCTCCAGCTTCATAGGGGGCCCGGTGCTCGCGCCGTACAAACCTGGCGTGGGCATCGTCTACGACCTCGGTTCGGCCCAGACCGTCTCCACGGTGACCATAGGGCTCTACTACAGCGGCGATCACACAACGGTGAAGCTCTACGCGGCTGATTCGCTGTCGCCCTCCTCGCTGGACTCCATGACGCAGATCGGCAACGTCACCACGACCGGTACCAGTGCGACGGTGAAGGTCACCAAGCAGGTGAAGAGCCGGTACGTTCTTGTCTGGCTCACCGCTCTGCCGCACGCGGACAGCGACCAGTACAGCGACGCCGGCTACAAGCAGGCCATCACCGACGTGAAGTTCACGGGCTGACGTCTCACCGGAGGGGGAGGGGGTCCGATGGCGGAAGGCGCCGGATACGACGGAACGAGCGATCAGGATCTGCTCGCCCGCCATGTCGAAGGCGACCCGGACGCTTTCGGTGAACTCGTACGGCGGCACCGGGACCGGCTCTGGGCCGTGGCCCTGCGCACGCTGGGGGACCGAGAGGAGGCCGCTGACGCGGTCCAGGACGCCCTCGTCTCCGCCTACCGCGCCGCCCACACCTTCCGCGGCCAGTCGGCCGTCACGACCTGGCTGCACCGCATCACGGTGAACGCCTGCCTGGACCGCGCCCGCAAGGCCGCCTCCAGAAAGACGTCTCCGGTCGACGACACCGAGCGCCTGGAACAGCTCCTGGAACCGCATGAGTCGGCTTCGGCTCCCGCGGAGCGCAACGACCTGCACCGCCAACTGCTGGAAGCCCTGGGGACCCTCCCGCCCGACCAGCGCGCCGCCCTCGTTCTCGTGGACATGCAGGGCTACCCCGTCGCGGAGGCCGCCCGCATGCTCGATGTGCCGACCGGCACGGTGAAGAGCCGCTGCGCCCGCGGAAGAGCCAGACTGCTGCCGCTGCTCACCCATCTACGGCCGGAAAGAGCCGGTGACGGCAAGGAACCGGGCGCTGGACGGAACCGGGCGCAGGGGACATCCGTCCCACCGGCAGCGGGACCACACGACGGAGGTCCCAAGGATGCAGGGCCGAGCGATTCAGCTGCTGTGAAGGGCGGAGGTGGGCGAGCGTGACATCCACGACAGACGCGGCCGGGCACCCGGACGTCGCGGAGATCTCCGACCTCACCGAGGGCCTTCTCCCGCCGTCCAGGGGTGCCGAGGTACGACGGCATCTGGACGGGTGCGAACTCTGTGCGGACGTCCATGACTCGTTGGAGGAGATCCGGGGTTTGCTGGGCAGCATGCCCGGCCCTCCGCGCATGCCCGCCGAGGTCGCGGGCCGTATCGACGCAGCCCTCGCCGCAGAGGCCCTGCTGGGCTCCGCCGCCCCCGAGTCCCTGGCCGCGCCGACATTGGTGAGCGCGTCCCGAGCCGCATCGGGCGAGGACAGCGGGCACAACGAGACGCATGTTTCACGTGAAACATCGCCTACGGCGGATCGCCCGTCAGGACACGCACACGCGGCGACCGGTCCCGGACGCAACAAGGAACGCAAGGAGCGGAACCGCGGCGGACGTCGCGGCAGGATCGTCCTGGGAGCCGTGTTCACCGCGGCCGTTCTGGGAGCCGGCTCTCTGTTCATCCAGTCGCTGGGCGACCACACGTCGTCCGACACGGCTCAGGGGAACCCGACCAGCTCTGCGGACACCTTCTCCAAGGGGAAGCTGGAGAGCGAGGTCTCGGGTCTCCTCTCCACCAAGTCGTCCACGAGTCAGGGCTCCAACAGTGAGAAGCCCTGGAACGTCGCGTCCGACCCCGGCGGTGCGGAGTCTTCCACCAAGACTCCCAAAACCCTGATCCAACCGTCCGGCTCCATCCCGGACTGCATCCGGCAGGGCGTCGATCGTGGCAACACAGATGTCCTCGCTTTCAAGAAGGGCACCTACAACGGGACCGCCGCCTATCTCGTGGTGCTCCCCGACGCCTCCGACAACAGCCGGGTCACGGCCTACGTCGTCGACGCTGCCTGCGTGAGCCGCCAGACATCCACTCCTGGCAAGGTTCTTCTGACGCGGTCGTTCCCGCATTCCTGACTCCGGACTCCTCCTCTCCCTCCGCCGTGGCGATCCCCTGCCGCCCGGCGTCTCCGTGTGCCCGGACACAGCGGGAATGCGGGCCCCGTAGGATCCGTTGGGTGGTGTGGAGGCTCCGACAGGGGGCTCCCGCCGGTCGTACTGACGCAGTCCAGAGACGAGGAACCAAGCCGTGAGCGACGTCCGAAACGTGATCATCATCGGCTCCGGGCCCGCCGGCTACACGGCGGCGCTCTACACCGCGCGCGCGTCGCTGAAGCCGCTGGTGTTCGAAGGCGCTGTCACCGCTGGTGGCGCGCTGATGAACACCACCGAGGTCGAGAACTTCCCGGGCTTCCAGGACGGCATCATGGGCCCCGAGCTCATGGACAACATGCGCGCCCAGGCCGAGCGCTTCGGTGCCGAGCTGATCCCGGACGACGTGGTCTCCGTCGACCTGACCGGTGAGATCAAGACCGTCACGGACACCTCGGGCACCGTCCACCAAGCGAAGGCTGTCATCGTCACCACCGGCTCCCAGCACCGCAAGCTGGGCCTGCCGAACGAGGATGCGCTCTCCGGCCGGGGTGTCTCCTGGTGTGCCACCTGTGACGGGTTCTTCTTCAAGGACCAGGACATCGCCGTCATCGGTGGTGGCGACACGGCGATGGAGGAGGCGACCTTCCTCTCCCGGTTCGCCAAGTCCGTGACGATCGTCCACCGCCGGGACACCCTGCGTGCCTCCAAGGCCATGCAGGAACGCGCCTTCGCCGACCCGAAGATCAAGTTCGTCTGGGACAGCGAGGTCGCCGAGATCGAGGGCGACCCCAAGCTCGCCGGCCTCAAGCTGCGCAACCTGAAGACCGGGGAACTCTCGGACCTGGCGGTGACGGGGCTCTTCATCGCGATCGGCCACGACCCCCGCACAGAGCTCTTCAAGGGCCAGCTGGACCTGGACGGGGAGGGCTACCTGAAGGTCGAAGCGCCCTCGACCCGCACCAACCTGACCGGTGTATTCGGCGCCGGTGACGTCGTCGACCACACCTACCGCCAGGCGATCACCGCTGCCGGTACCGGATGCTCCGCCGCTCTGGACGCCGAGCGTTTCCTCGCCGCTCTCGCGGACGAGGAGAAGGCGGAGCCCGAGAAGACCACCGTCTGACCCCCATCCTCCCCACCGCACGATCAAGTTAAGGAGCCCGCCGTGGCCGGCACTCTGAAGAATGTGACCGACGCTTCCTTCGACGAGGACGTCCTCAAGAGCGACAAGCCCGTCCTGGTGGACTTCTGGGCTTCCTGGTGCGGTCCGTGCCGCCAGATCGCTCCGTCCCTCGAAGCCATCGCCGCCGAGCACGGCGACTCGATCGAGATCGTCAAGCTCAACATCGACGAGAACCCGGCGACGGCCGCCCGGTACGGCGTCATGTCCATCCCGACCCTGAACGTCTACCAGGGTGGCGAGGTCGCCAAGACCATCGTCGGCGCCAAGCCGAAGGCCGCGATCCTTCGCGACCTCGACGAGTTCATCGCCAGCAAGTGATGTTTCACGTGAAACCGTGTTTCACGTGAAACACGAAGGGGCCGACTCTCCGGAGTCGGCCCCTTCGCTTTAGAGCGGTCGAAGCGCTGGTTCCTTCTGTACGGCTCCCAGCAACCGGTCGAGCGCCATCTCCACGTCTTCCTTCCAGGAGAGCGTCGTACGCAGCTCCAGCCTCAGCCGTGGATAGGCGGGATGCTGACGGACCGTCTTGAAGCCCACGGCGAGCAGATGGTCGGCGGGCAGGACGCAGGCGGCCTCTTTCGCATGGGCATCGCCGAATGCCTCGATCGCCTTGAAGCCGCGCCGCAACAGATCCTTGGCCACCGTCTGCACCATGACCCGGCCCAGTCCCTGCCCCTGGTAGCCCGGCATGATGAACGACGTCATCAGCTGCACGGCGTCCGGTGACACAGGGCTCGTGGGAAACGCCGTCGAGCGGGGGACGTAGGCAGGAGGCGCGTAGAGGACGAAGCCCACCGGCACGTCATCGACGTAGACGACGCGGCCGCAGGAGCCCCAGTCCAGGAGGACTGCGGAGATCCAGGCTTCCTTCTCCAGGGCCGCTGTGCCCGCCTTTACCGCGGCTTGCCCGCTGACGGGGTCCAGCTCCCAGAAGACGCACGACTGACAACGGTTGGGAATGTCCGGGAGGTTGTCCAGCGTGAGCGGTACGAGCCGACGCCCCATGAAGGCTGATCCTCGCTTCCTTCGCTCGCAGCGCCACGGGCAGCTGTCAGAGCACTGCGTTCCCTGAGCAGACTGCCGACGAACCCGCCGACCGCCCCCAAGCCCAGACCCACGCTCAGCAGTCCGGTGCGGCTCACCGTTCGCATGGCCCCCGCCTCCCCTAAGAGGTGCTGCCAGGTGGATGCGCCATACCCAAACGCATCGTATCGATGATGCGATTGCATCGATACCGACAGAAAGCAAAGAGCGGGCCGCGTTCCGGTACACACCGGACACGGCCCGCTCTGCTGGTCGGACGGACAGGACGCCTGCCGTCGGCAGGACGGCTCAGGCCTCGTCCTCCGAGTCGTCGTCCAGCAGACTCCGCTGCAGGACCGGACCCTCGCCCGGAGCCAGCGAACCGAGGATCCGCTCAAGGTCCTCCATCGAGGCGAACTCGACAGTGATCTTGCCCTTCTTCTGGCCCAGGTCGACCTTCACCCGGGTCTCGAACCGATCCGAGAGACGCGTGGCGAGGTCGGACAGCGCCGGGGAGACCAGGGCGCCGGCCCGCGGCCCCTTGGAGCGCTGAGCCGTCTGGGGCCGCGAACCCATCAGGGTCACGATCTCCTCGACGGCACGGACCGAGAGCCCCTCGGCCACGATCCGGTGGGCCAGCCGGTCCTGCTCCTCCGAGTCATCAACGGAGAGCAGCGCCCGGGCGTGGCCAGCGGAGAGGACTCCGGCGGCGACACGGCGCTGGACCGAGGGCGAGAGCTTCAGCAGACGCAGGGTGTTGGAGACCTGTGGACGCGAACGTCCGATGCGGTCCGCCAGCTGGTCGTGCGTGCAGTTGAAGTCCTTGAGCAACTGGTCGTAGGCGGCCGCCTCTTCGAGCGGGTTCAGCTGGGCGCGGTGCAGGTTCTCCAGGAGGGCGTCCAGGAGAAGCTTCTCGTCGTCCGTGGCCCGCACGATCGCCGGGATCGCCTCCAGGCCGGCCTCACGGCAGGCCCGCCAGCGCCGCTCGCCCATGATGAGCTCGTAGCTCGTCGGGCCGATCTGCCGTACGACGACAGGCTGGAGGAGGCCGACCTCCTTGATGGAGGTGACGAGCTCTTGCAGCGCGTCCTCGTCGAAGACCTCACGCGGCTGGCGCGAGTTCGGCGTGATGGAGTCGAGAGGCAGCTCGGCGAAGTGGGCACCGATGGGAGGCGCGAACGTCTCCACGGCGCCGTTCGACGACGGCTCCTCCATGTCGTAGGAAACCGGCGGCAGGGTGGTGACCTTCGCCGCGGCCACCCCCCGGTCGCCGGTGATGACCGGAACAGCCGTCTGGGAGGCGGAACCCATGGCAGCCGGAGCCACCGTCTTCTCCCCGGTCGGGGCTGCGGGGATCAGTGCGCCGAGCCCACGGCCCAAACCCCTCCGTCGCTCGCTCACTGGATGCCCTCCACCATGCTCTGGTCGCTCTGAGCGCCGATGTGCGCATGCGGTGCGTCATAGCTGACGCCCACACCCTTCAGCGCGATTTCCCTTGCTGCCTCAAAGTAGGAGAGGGCACCGCTCGATCCGGGATCGTAGGTCAGTACCGTCTGCCCGTAACTCGGCGCCTCGGAGATACGGACCGAGCGGGGAATGCTCGTCCGCAGCACCTCGTCGCCGAAGTGGCTGCGCACCTCGTCCGCGACCTGGGACGCGAGACGCGTCCGGCCGTCGTACATGGTGAGCAGGATGGTCGACACATGCAGGTTGGGGTTGAGGTGTCCCCGAACCAGGTCGACGTTGCGGAGCAACTGTCCGAGGCCTTCCAGTGCGTAGTACTCGCACTGGATCGGGATGAGGACCTCCGCGCCGGCGACCAACGCGTTGACCGTCAGCAGGCCGAGTGAGGGCGGACAGTCGATGAGGATGTAATCCAGCGGCTGCTCGTAGGCCTGAATCGCCCGCTGCAGTCTGCTCTCTCTCGCCACCAGGGACACCAGCTCGATCTCCGCACCGGCGAGATCGATCGTGGCAGGGGCACAGAAGAGACCCTCGACATCGGGGACCGGCTGCACGACCTCGGAGAGAGGCCGGCTGTCGACCAACACGTCATAGATGGAAGGGACTTCCGCGTGGTGGTCGATCCCCAGTGCCGTGGACGCGTTGCCCTGTGGGTCGAGGTCGACCACCAGAACACGGGCACCGTGCAGTGCCAGCGAAGCGGCAAGATTGACGGTCGTCGTCGTCTTACCCACCCCGCCCTTCTGGTTGGCGACGACCATGATGCGGGTCTGCTCAGGGCGTGGCAGGCCCTCGCCGGCACGACCTAGGGCTTCCACCGCCAGTTGGGCAGCACGACCGATGGGAGTGTCGTCCATAGGGGGCAGTGTTTCACGTGAAACATCCTCCCCCGTCGACTCGGTACGGGGACCGGGGACCGGATCGGTCATCGGTCCCGCGATGTTGGCGTCGGACCGCAAGGATTCACTCTCCTCGACTTCAGGCTCGCAATGAACAGAGCCTCCCATGTCTTCAGGGTCGTGAACCAGTGAGGCCTGTTGTTCTGTGGAGAATTCCACCTCTGTGGACAACTCCGTGCCCTCTCCGAGTGATCCGAGAGGCTTCCGGTCGCGGGGTTCGGCCGCGGCGCGGGTGCGACCGATGATGCCGTGCAGCAGTGAGCGACGTTTCACGTGAAACACGATGCACAGCCGCCGAGGCCGAACTGTCGGCGACACTCCGGCATGAGTAGGTTTGGCAGCTTGTGTGGAGTAAGTCTCGTTCTCAGGACGGATCAGCGATGCCCTTCACGCGCTGACACCGACGTACCTCCAGCGCTGAGACCGACCCGCCCCAGCGCTGACACAGCCTCAACGACGCCGACGTGTACGGCCCGTACGAGCCGCCTTGGCCCGCTTCGCCGCGAAACGAACCCCGCCGGGGCTCTCTCCGACCTCGACACGCACCACCGTGGACAGCGGATCGACGATGCCTTCGCCGACATGCAGGATGGACGTCTCCACGGCTCCGAGCTTGCTGAGCACGGTCCCCGCACTCTTGAGCTCCTCCTCGGCCGTGTCCCCCTTGAGGGCGAGCATCTCGCCGTAGGGACGCAGCAGCGGGATCCCCCAGGTGGCCAGTCGCTCCAGCGGAGCCACCGCCCGGGCTGTCACCACATGGACCGGCTGCAGGGTGCCCATGACCTCCTCGGCGCGCCCTCGCACGACGGTGACGTGGTCGAGGCCCAGGAGTTCGACGACCTCGGTGAGGAAGGTCGTACGGCGGAGCAGCGGTTCGAGCAGGGTGATCTTGATGTCCTCACGGACCAGGGCCAGGGGAATGCCCGGGAGGCCGGCGCCGGAGCCGACATCGCAGACCGTCACTCCGTCCGGCACGACCTCCGAGAGGACCGCGCAGTTCAACAGGTGCCGTTCCCACAGGCGGGGCACCTCACGTGGGCCGATCAGACCGCGCTGCACACCCGCGTCGGCGAGCAGCTCGGCGTACCGGACCGCGTCCTCGAAGCGATCGCCGAACACCTCGCGCGCCTGCTCGGGCGCAGGGGGAAGCTCCGCTGCCTCCGTCACGGGGGACCGTCCTTCCGTACCGCAAAAGCGCATTGGGCGCTGACCACCAGGACCACCAGAACTACAGGACTATCAGGCTGACAAAGTTCGGCCCCGTCTGATCGACAGACGGGGCCGGTGGAACATCGGGACCGATCAGGCGGGAAGCACGACGACGAAGCGCTGCGGCTCCTCGCCCTCCGACTCGCTGCGCAGTCCCGCGGCCTTGACCGCGTCGTGCACGACCTTGCGCTCGAACGGGGTCATCGGGTTCAGCTTCACCGGCTCGCCGGTGTTCTTCACGTCGGCCGCGGCCTTGGCACCCAGCTCGGAGAGCTCGGTGCGCTTCTTGGCACGGTAGCCCGCGATGTCCAGCATCAGCCGACTGCGGTCCCCGGTCTCCCGGTGCACGGCCAGGCGGGTGAGCTCCTGGAGTGCTTCCAGCACCTCACCGTCACGGCCGACAAGCTTCTGGAGATCACGGCCGCTGCTGTCGCTGATGATCGAGACAGCGGCGCGGTCGGCCTCGACATCCATGTCGATGTCGCCGTCGAGATCGGCGATGTCCAGCAGACCCTCAAGGTAGTCCGCCGCGATCTCGCCCTCCTGCTCCAGGCGGGACAGGGTGTCTGCACCCTCGGCAGCGGCGGAGGTGGTGCCTTCCGTCACGGGATGGACTCCTTCTTTACTTCTTGGACGGGGACTTGGGCCGCTGCGGACCCTTGCGCTGTCCGGACTGGGCCTTGCTGCGGGTACCGCCGGCCGGCTTCGGGGCGGGCTTCTTCGCGGCGGTGGCGGGCTTGGCGTCCTCGGGCTCGTCCGACTTGCTCAGCGAGGTCTTCGGCTCGTCGGCATCGTCGTCCGCGTGCTCAGCGCTGTCGTCGGCCGCCTTCGCGGCGGCGGACTGGCGCTGGGCCTTGGTCTGCCGCTTGGGCTGCTGACGCCTGGGAGTGGCCGGGGTCGTCGTCGTACCGTCCTCGGACTCCACGGCCGCGCTCTCGCCCTTCACCACAGTGCCGTCCGGCTGGGCCACGAGGCCCACCTTGGTGAGGCTGTTGATGAACTTGCGCTCGAACTCGTTGCGGTCACGGCCCTTGGAGACGATCGCCTTGACGATGGCCTTCTCGCCCCGGCTGCGGGTCTTCTCGTGGTGCGTGACGTGCTTGGTCAGGCGCTCCAGGTAAGCGGCCTGGGCCTTGGAACCCGGGGTCGGGTTGTTGTGGATGACGTACATCTGCTGGCCCATGGTCCACACGTTGGTGGTCAGCCAGTAGACGAGGACACCGACGGGGAAGTTGATGCCGAAGATGGCGAACATGACCGGGAAGACGTACATCAGCATCTTCTGCTGCTGCATGAACGGCGTCTTCACCGTGGTGTCGACGTTCTTCGTCATCAGCTGGCGCTGCGTGTAGAACTGCGACGCCGACATCATCACGATCATGATCGCGGTGACAACCCGGACGTCGGTCAGCGTGGCACCGAGCGCCTCGACCTTGCTGCTGCCGTCCGTGAACTTCGCGGCCAGCGGAGCACCGAAGATGTGCGCCTTACGCGCGCTGGCGAGCAGCGAGTCGTTGATGACGCCGATCGTCGAGCCCGTCGCGATGCCGTTGAGCACGTGGTACAGGGCGAAGAAGAACGGGGACTGCGCCAGGATGGGAAGGCACGAGGAGAGCGGGTTGGTACCCGACTCCTTGTACAGCTTCATCATCTCTTCGGACTGACGCTGCTTGTCGTTCTTGTAGCGTTCCTGGATCTTCTTCATCTCGGGCTGCAGGGTCTGCATGGCCCGGGTCGCCTTGATCTGCTTCACGAAGAGCGGGATCAGACAGATGCGGATCAGGATCACCAGGGACACGATGGACAGGCCCCAGGCCCAGCCCGTGTCGGGACCGAAAACCTTCCCGTACACCGAGTGGAACTGGACGATGACCCAAGAAACGGGTGTCGTGATGAAGCTGAAAAGACTGGCAATCGTGTCCACTAATCATGCTCCTTGGGCATGGGACGGTGTCTCTGCGGCCGGGCTCGAAGGACTCAGCCCTTCAGTGGCCGTTTCGGCGGCGGAGGTCCCGCCCTTGTCTGCGCGCCGTGCGCCCCGCAGCATCTCGTGCCACCGCGGACGCTTGCGCGGTGGGACATGGTCCACACCGCCGAGCGACCACGGGTTGCAGCGCAGGATGCGCCAGGCCGTGAGCGCCGTGCCCTTGATCGCGCCGTGCCGGTCTATGGCCGTATAGCCGTAGTGGGAGCACGACGGGTAGTACTTGCAGACCGGCCCGAGCAAAGGACTGATCGTCCACTGGTAGAGCTTGATCAGCGCCAGTAGTGGGTACTTCATCGCGCGCCCCCTCCCAGCAGCCGCTGAACGGCGGCATCCAGGTCTTGGGCCAGCTGTGCATGGTCGGCGTCGCCCGCTCCGGGCAGCGCTCGTACGACTACCAGGCTACCGGGGGGAAACAGGGCGACTCGCTCGCGCATCAGATGACGGAGTCTGCGCTTCACCTTGTTGCGTACCACGGCGCCGCCCACCGCCTTGCTGACGACGAAACCCGCACGCGTCGGGGGAGCGCTCTCCCCTGGCGCGTGCGGGTCCGTGGCACCGCTACGAAAGTGGACGACGAGAAGCGGGCGGCCGGCCCGGCGACCCCGTCGTACCGCGGTCGCGAAGTCTTCGCGCCGCCTCAGCCGATGCTCGGTAGGCAGCACGACGTCATGACCTGATCGGGATCAGGCGGACAGGCTGGCGCGACCCTTGCCACGACGGTTCGCGAGAATCGCGCGACCGGCACGGGTACGCATCCGCAGGCGGAAGCCGTGGGTCTTGGCACGACGACGGTTGTTCGGCTGGAAGGTGCGCTTGCTCACGAGGGGGCTCCAGAAATAAATCGGTGGTGGCGGGTGCCGTCCTGGCTGTCACCGTGCGCCCACGAGTAGCTCGCAGTTACGCCCGAGTGCACCGCTTCCCGATCACCTCGAAGCGATCTGTGCCCATCGGAGGCAGGCGGCAGCAGCCATCGACAACTCGACCTGGTCACGGTACGCGGGGCTACGCCATCCGGTCAAACCAGCGGTCACGAGGAGACACTATCCACAGGCTGGGGACAACAACTTGAACCGCACCCGTCGCCCTGACTACCGTGGCTGGACTCCGATTCGTTCCTTTGTCCCCCGCCCCACACCTTTTTCCCGAGCGCCCCACCCGATGTACATCCCGTCCCGTCCGCGAACCACACGTTCGTGGGACCCGTGAGAGAGCGTGCCCTGTGGCTGACGTACCTGCCGATCTTGCCGCAGTGTGGCCACGAGTGCTGGAGCAACTTCTCGGTGAGGGGCGTGGGCAGGGTGTCGAGACCAAGGACGAGCACTGGATCCGGCGCTGCCAGCCCCTGGCACTCGTCGCCGACACAGCCTTGCTCGCCGTACCGAACGAGTTTGCGAAAGGCGTCCTCGAAGGCCGCCTCGCCCCGATCGTCAGCGAGACGCTGAGCCGCGAGTGCGGCCGGCCGATCCGCATCGCGATCACCGTCGACGACTCCGCCGGCGAGCCCCCCGG
>NZ_JBXVPZ010000238.1:0-14746 GCF_057961495.1 Streptomyces sp. P5F9
GGCGTGGGTGGGGAATTCAGCCGTGGCCGTCAATCGACCGGCATGCCAGCCCCGCCCAGCCCTCAGCCCCGGTTGCCCCCCGGAGGCTCGTGAGCCGAGCGGGAAGCACCGCCGTTGGGCGACGGATCCTCGCCCGGGATCGGTGCCGCGTCCGCCGTGTTGACGCGGGGGAGGGCGTACGGATGCTCCAGGTACAGCCAGCGGATCATCTGTTCGCGGACTGTGACCCGTACTGTCCAGATGTCGTCCGCGTCCTTTGCCGTGACCAGGGCTCGGACCTCCATGGTGTTCGGGGTGGTGTCGGTGACGACGAGGCCGTAGCTGCGGCCGTCCCAGGCCGGGCAAGCGCGCAGGATCTCGCGGAGCTGCGTGCGCATCGCGTCGACCGGGGCCGAGTGGTCCACCTGGAAATAGACGATGCCGGTCATCTCGGGGGTGCCGCGGGACCAGTTCTCGAAGGGCTTGGACGTGAAGTACGACACCGGCATGGTGATCCGGCGCTCGTCCCAGGTGCGGACCGTCAGAAAGGTCAGGGTGATCTCCTCGATCGTGCCCCACTCGCCGTCCACGACCACGGTGTCGCCGATGCGTACCATGTCGCCGAAGGCGATCTGCAGTCCCGCGAAGAGGTTGGCGAGCGTCGACTGGGCGGCGACACCGGCGACGATGCCCAGGACGCCCGCCGAGGCCAGCAGGGACGCGCCGGCCGCGCGCATCGCCGGGAACGTCAGCAGCATCGCGGCGACCGCCACCACGCCGACGATCGCGGCCACCACCCGCGTGATCAGCGTCACCTGGGTCCGGACCCGGCGGACCCGGGCCGCGTCGCGGGAGGCTCGGGCGTAGCGCGCGTACGACGACTCCACGATCGCCGCCGCGACCCGGATCATCAGCCACGCGGTGGCGCCGATCAGCACCAGGGTCAGGGTCTGGCCGGTGCCGACCCGGTGTTCCTCCAGCAGTTGGGCCTGGTCGTAGGAGCCTCTGAGGAAGGCCGCGCAGAGCACCAGGTGGTACGGCACTCGGCCGCGGCGCAGCAGGCCCCACAGCGTGGTGTCGTCGTGCCGGGCGTCCGCCTTGCGCAGCAGCAGGTCGGTGACCCAGCCGATGAGCAGCGTGAGGACGACGGAGCCGCCGATGACGATCAGCGGGCGCAGTACGTTCTCCATGTGTCCGACCGTACTGGCACGATGGCTTCATGAACATCATGCTCTTCCACTCCACGTACGGTCTCCGGCCGGCGGTGCGCGACGCCGCCGAGCGGCTGCGCGCGGCGGGCCACGAGGTGTGGACCCCGGACCTCTTCGAGGGGCATACGTTCGAGACGGTCGAGGAGGGCATGGCCTTCAACGACGGGATCGGCAAGGACGAGGTGCTCAAGCGGGCCGTGCTGGCCGCCGCCCCCTACTCCGAGCGCGGTCTCGTCTACGCCGGGTTCTCGCTGGGCGCCTCCGTCGCGCAGACCCTCGCCCTCGGCGACGAGAAGGCTCGCGGGCTGCTCCTCCTGCACGGCACCTCGGACATCGCGGCCAACGCCTCCGTCGACGACCTGCCGGTGCAACTGCACGTCGCCGAGCCGGACCAGTTCGAGACGGACGACTGGCTCAGCTCCTGGTACCTGCAGATGGGCAGGGCCGGCGCCGACGTCGAGATCTACCGGTACGCCGGAGCCGGCCACCTGTACACCGACCCCGGCCTCCCGGACTACGACGAGGAGGCCGCCGAGGCCACCTGGCGGGTGGCCCTCGGTTTCCTCGAAACGCTGTGACTACACCGGGTCGTACGTCCGCTCCACCTTCTGCGTGCCGCTCCGTGTGCGGTACGACCGCTCCCAGGACGAGGCCGCGGTCGCCGATGTGCGGTCGGACAGGACGTAGTAGTCCATCTGCGCCCGGTCGGCCGTGATGTCGAGGACGCCGTAGCCGTGGCGGTCCGTGTCGACCCAGTGGACGTGCCGGTTGGCGACCTGGATGAGGGGTGCGGCGAGCGCGGAGACCGTGCCCTCGGGGACCTTCACTATGTCGTCGAGGTTGTCGGAGGTGACCGAGGTGATCACGAACTCCGTTGCCGCGGACGCCGACAGCGGGTACGTTCCGGCGTCCACCGGCACGTCGTTGGCCCAGGACATGTGGATGTCGCCGGTGAGGAAGACCGTGTTGCCGATCGCGTTCGAGCGCAGATGCGCGAGGAGTTCACGGCGGTCGTCGGTGTAGCCGTCCCACTGGTCGGTGTTGACGCCTATGCCGTCCTGCGGCAGGTCCAGCAGCTTGGCGAGCGGCTTGAGCAGGTCGGCGGTGAGCGAGCCGATGACGAACGGCGCGATCATCACCGAGTTGCCGACCAGCCGCCACTTGGTGTCCGACGCCGTCAACCCGGCCTTCAGCCAGTCGAGTTGGGCGCGTCCCGTGATCGTACGGTCCGGGTCGTCGACCGCGCCGCTGCCCGAACTCGCCTGCTGCGAACGGAAGGAGCGCAGGTCGAGGAGCGAGAGATCGGCGAGCTTGCCGAAGCGCAGGCGGCGGTAGGTGGTGCCCGCGATCGCCGGGCGGACCGGCATCCACTCGAAGTACGCCTGTTTCGCGGCCGCTTGACGGGCCGTCCAGGTGCCCTCGGCGCCCTCGGTGTGGTTGACCGCGCCGCCCGACCAGGCGTTGTCCGCGAACTCGTGGTCGTCCCAGATCGCGACGACCGGCGCCTTGGCGTGCAGCGCCTGGAGGTCCGGGTCGGTCTTGTACTTGCCGTGCCGGGTGCGGTAGTCGGCGAGCGTGATGATCTCATTCAGGGGCGCGTGCTGTCGTACGACCATGCCGCGCGCCGCGTACTCGCCGGACTTGTACTCGTAGATGTAGTCACCCAGGTGCAGCCAGGCGTCCAGGTCGTTGCGGGCCGCGAGATGGCGGTACGACGAGAAGTAGCCCGCCTCCCAGTTGGCGCAGGTGACGACGCCGAAGCGCAGGCCGGACACGGTCGCGTCCGCCGCCGGCGCGGTGCGGGTGCGCGCCGCCGGGGAGTCGGTGCCGCCGGCCGAGAAGCGGAACCAGTAGTCGGTGGCCGGGGCCAGGCCGCGGATGTCGGCCTTGACGGTGTGGTCGGAGGCGGCGGTCGCGGTGAGCGAGCCCCGGGAGACGACGTTCGTGAACGCCTTGTCGGTGGCTACGGTCCAGCCCACCTCGGTGTCCGGGCCGAGCCCGGAGCCGGGGACCGCCTCGGCGGTGGGTGTCACCCGGGTCCACAGCAGGACGCCGTCCGGGAGCGGGTCCCCGGAGGCGACCCCGTGCAGGAAGGAGGGGGTGTCGGTGGCGGCCGTCGCGGGCAGCGCGGCGATCAGCGGGCCGGTCAGGACGGCGGTGGCGGCCGCGGCCTTGACGACCGTACGGCGGCGCGGGGAGGGCGAGTTGACGTCCTCGGGTGCTCTGTATCGACTGGTCACGAGCGACCAGGTTACTGATCAGTATTAACGAGAGCGGGCGAACTCGTAAAAGTTCGCCCGCTCTTCGGCTGCGCGTCTTGCAACGCCGTCTTACAACAAGGCTCAGGCCTTGAGGGCCGCCGTGATCGCCGTGGTGAAGTCGGCCACCGTCATCGGCGCGTTCGTGCCGTCCGAGCCGGTCAGCGTCTTGCCGTCCATCTTCAGGGTCGGGGTGCCGGTCACCCCGCTCTTGTCGAACGTCGCGGACATGTCCAGCGCCCACTTGTCGTAGGTGCCGTCCTTCACGGCCTTCTGGAAGGCCGCGTTGTTCTTCAGGGCGGGGACCGTGTTCGCGACCTTGATCAGGTACGAGTCGTCCTTGAACTTGTCGGTCGTCTCGTCCGGGTGGTACTTCGTCGAGTAGAGCGCGGTCTTGTATTCGAGGAACGCCTCGGGGCTGACGTTCAGCGCGGCGCCCATGGCGCTCAGCGCGTTCTTGGAGCCCTCGCCGTTGTCCTTGTTGTCGATGAACGTGGCGCCGACGTACTGGATCTTGAACTTGCCGGCGTCGAAGTCGCTCTTCACGGTCGAGCCGACGGTCTGCTCGAACTGGGCGCAGATCGGGCAGCGCGGGTCCTCGTACATGACCAGGGTCTTCTTGGCGGTGCTCTTGCCGAGGACGAGCGTCGTGCCGTTGGTGCCGGTGGTGTTGGCCGGCTTGACGAGCTTGTCGTCCTTCGCCGACTCCCAGTAGGTGGGCTTGTTGTTCTGTACGACGGCGTAGCCGATGCCGCCGGCTATCGCGAGGACGCCGACGACCGAAGCGGCGACTATGAGCTGCCGCCTGACCTTGGCGCGCTTGGCCTGACGTTCGCGCTCGGCGCGCAGCCGCTCACGGGCCGCCGTCTTCGCCGCCGCGCTGTTCCGCTTGCTCATGTTGGTGATCTCCATATGGGACGCGTACACGTCGTACGCGGAATACGTGTGGGGGACTGATGTGTGCTCAGGTACCTGTGGGGTGTTCAGACCGCGGGCAGGACCGAGCACGGCGGTCCACGCCGTCCCAGGGAGTGCACCAGCAGCCGCTCACGGGCGGTGGCCGTGCGGTGCGTGGCGCGCGGCAGCCGGCGGACCGGCGCGGTGCGTCGGCCCGACACCGCGGCGACGGCCAGGAGCAACGGGCGGAAGCCCACCGCCGCTGCCGCGCGCAGCAGTTCGGAGATCGCGCGCTCGCCGCGGCGCAGATAGGCGGCGGCGAGGAGACCGACGCCGATGTGCGCGCCGAGGAGCAGCCAGGCGGCGGTGGCGTCGGTGTGCGCGAGCAGCGCCGCCGCCTGATGGGGGTTGTCGGTCATCCGGGCCAGGGAGGTACCCACGCTGCCGCCGCTGCACAGTACGTCCAGGCCGACCGCGCGCAGGGGGCCGGCGACCGGGCCGCCCGCCCTGCCGTAGCAGGCGTGCTGGCCGGTGGTGAAGACCGTGTCGGCGGCCAGCTCCAGCGGGATCAGCAGTGCGGCGATCTTGCCGAAGCCGCGCTCGCGGCCCGCGAGCGCGTACGCGATCACGAACACGGTGGCGGCGATCGCCGCCACCGTGCCGAGCGGAAGCGGGACCCGGGACAGCAGCACGTGCGACGCGGTGCTGAGCGTCACGACCAGTGCCGTGAACAGCGCCGCGCGTACGGCCCTGAGCTGGATCCCGGATATGTCCATAGCGGAGAGAGTCTGTCACGTGCTCCGGTAAGGCACCGCTAAAGGGTTCCTGTGAGCGTACGGATGGTTACAGACCCGGAATCCGGCCGTTGCGGAACAGGTCGACGAAGGTCTGGTGGTCGGCACGCGCGCGTGCGCCGTAGCTGTGCGCGAAGTCGACGAGCACGCCCGCGAAGCCGTCCTCGTCGGCCGCGATCGCCGCGTCGATGGCCCGCTCCGTGGAGAACGGCACCAGGGACTCGCCGGACTGGTCGTCGGCCGCCGCGTGCATGGTCGCCGTGGCCCGCCCCAGGTCCGCGACGACGGCGGCGATCTCCTCCGGGTCGTCGATGTCGCTCCAGTCCAGGTCCACCGCGTACGGCGACACCTCGGCGACCAGCTGCCCGGTCCCGCCCAGCTCGGTCCAGCCCAGCCACGGGTCCGCGTGCGCCTGGAGGGCACGCTGGGAGATCACCGTGCGGTGCCCCTCGTGCTGGAAGTAGTCCCGGATCGCCGCGTCCGTGATGTGCCGCGAGACGGCCGGCGTCTGGGCCTGCTTGATGTAGATCACCACATCGTTCTCCAGGGCGTCGCTGTTGCCCTCCAGGAGGATGTTGTACGACGGCAGCCCGGCCGAGCCGATGCCGATGCCCCGGCGGCCGACGACGTCCTTCACGCGGTAGGAGTCGGGGCGGTCCAGGGAGGACTCGGGAAGCGTCTCCAGGTAGCCGTCGAAGGCCGCGAGGACCTTGTAGCGGGTCGCCGCGTCCAGCTCGATGGAGCCGCCGCCCGACGCGAACCGGCGCTCGAAGTCACGGATCTCCGTCATCGAGTCCAGCAGCTCGAAACGGGTCAGCGAGCGGGCCGTGCGCAGCGCGCCCAGCAGCGGGCCGTCGGCCGTGTCCAGCGTGAACGGCGGCACCTCGTCGCTCTTCGCGCCGGTCGCCAGCGCGTGCACCCGCTCGCGGTACGCGCCCGCGTAGACCTGCACCAGCTCGGTGATCTGCTCGTCACTGAGCGCCTTCGCGTACCCGATCAGCGCGACGGAGGCGGCGAAGCGCTTGAGGTCCCAGGTGAAGGGGCCGACGTAGGCCTCGTCGAAGTCGTTGACGTTGAAGACCAGGCGGCCGTTCGAGTCCATGTACGTGCCGAAGTTCTCGGCGTGCAGGTCGCCGTGGATCCACACGCGCGAGGTGCGGTCGTCCAGGTAGGGGCCGCCCCGCTTCGAGCCAAACTGATTGTTCGCAGTGAGGTCGTGGTAGAAGAGGCACGCCGTGCCCCGGTAGAACGCGAACGCCGAGGCTGCCATCTTCCGGAACTTCACGCGGAACGCGGCCGGGTCGGCGGCCAGGAGCTCGCCGAAGGCGGTGTCGAAGACGGCAAGGATCTCCTCGCCGCGGTGCTCGTCGTTGAGCTGCGGAACCGACATCGCTCTGTGCCTCCTGGTACGGGTGGTGCGTGACATGTGACGGGTCTGTCGTCACTTTCCAACGCTTGAAGGTACGCGGGAGTGCCCGCCGTGTGTCAGTGGCGAGGCATAGGATTCGGTCTCGTCCCCCCAGACCGCCCGCTGTCTGTTGTCGACTGTTTCCCCTGGAGGCCAAGCCGTGTCAAAGCCGCCGTTCACGCACCTGCATGTCCACACCCAGTACTCGCTCCTGGACGGTGCCGCGCGGCTGAAGGACATGTTCAACGCGTGCAACGAGATGGGCATGACCCATATCGCGATGTCCGACCACGGCAACCTGCACGGGGCCTACGACTTCTTCCACACGGCGAAGAAGGCGGGCGTCACGCCGATCATCGGCATCGAGGCGTACGTCGCCCCCGAGTCGCGGCGCAACAAGCGCAAGATCCAGTGGGGCCAGCCGCACCAGAAGCGTGACGACGTCTCCGGTTCCGGTGGTTACACCCACAAGACGATCTGGGCGGCGAACAAGACGGGTCTGCACAACCTCTTCAAGCTGTCCTCGGACGCGTACGCCGAGGGCTGGCTCCAGAAGTGGCCGCGCATGGACAAGGAGACCATCTCCCAGTGGTCCGAGGGTCTCATCGCCTCCACCGGCTGCCCTTCGGGCGAGCTCCAGACCCGGCTGCGCCTCGGCCAGTACGACGAGGCCCTGAAGGCGGCCGCCGAGTACCAGGACATCTTCGGCAAGGACCGCTACTTCCTGGAGCTGATGGACCACGGCATCGAGATCGAACACCGGGTCCGTGACGGTCTGTTGGACATCGGCAAGAAGCTCGGCATCCCGCCCCTGGTGACGAACGACTCGCACTACACGTACGCCCATGAGTCCGTCGCCCACGACGCCCTGCTCTGCATCCAGACCGGCAAGAACCTCTCCGACCCGGACCGCTTCCGCTTCGACGGCACCGGCTACTACCTGAAGTCCACCGACGAGATGTACGCCGTGGACTCCTCGGACGCCTGGCAGGAGGGCTGCCGCAACACCCTCCTGGTCGCCGAACAGATCGACACCAGCGGCATGTTCGAGGCCAAGAACCTCATGCCCAAGTTTGACATCCCGGACGGCTATACAGAGGTCACCTGGTTCAAGGAGGAGGTCCGCCGCGGCATGGAGCGCCGCTTCCCGGGCGGCATCCCCGACGACCGCCAGAAGCAGGCGGACTACGAGATGGACGTCATCATCCAGATGGGGTTCCCGGGCTACTTCCTCGTGGTCGCCGACTTCATCATGTGGGCGAAGAACAACGGCATCGCGGTGGGCCCCGGCCGTGGTTCCGCGGCCGGTTCGATCGTCGCGTACGCCATGGGCATCACCGACCTCGACCCGATCCCGCACGGCCTGATCTTCGAGCGGTTCCTCAACCCCGAGCGCGTCTCCATGCCCGATGTCGACATCGACTTCGACGAGCGCCGGCGCGTCGAGGTGATCCGGTACGTGACGGAGAAGTACGGCGCCGACAAGGTCGCCATGATCGGCACCTACGGCAAGATCAAGGCCAAGAACGCCATCAAGGACTCCGCGCGCGTGCTGGGCTACCCGTACGCGATGGGCGACCGGCTCACCAAGGCGATGCCCGCCGACGTCCTCGGCAAGGGCATCGACCTCTCCGGCATCACCGACCCCAAGCACCCCCGCTACGGCGAGGCGGGCGAGATCCGCGGGATGTACGAGAACGAGCCGGATGTCAAGAAGGTCATCGACACCGCCAAGGGCGTCGAGGGCCTGGTCCGGCAGATGGGCGTGCACGCGGCCGGCGTCATCATGTCCAGCGAGCCCATCGTCGACCACGCACCGGTGTGGGTGCGGCACACGGACGGCGTGACCATCACGCAGTGGGACTACCCGCAGTGCGAGTCGCTCGGCCTGCTGAAGATGGACTTCCTCGGCCTGCGCAACCTCACGATCATGGACGACGCCATCAAGATGGTGAAGTCCAACAAGGGCATCGACCTGGAGATGCTCGCCCTCCCGCTGGACGACCCCACGACCTTCGAACTGCTCTGCCGCGGCGACACGTTGGGCGTCTTCCAGTTCGACGGCGGCCCGATGCGCTCGCTGCTGCGCCAGATGCAGCCCGACAACTTCGAGGACATCTCCGCCGTCTCGGCCCTGTACCGGCCCGGTCCGATGGGCATGAACTCGCACATCAACTACGCCGAGCGCAAGAACGGCCGCCAGGAGATCACGCCGATCCACAAGGAGCTGGAGGAGCCCCTTGAGGAGGTCCTCGCGGTGACCTACGGCCTGATCGTGTACCAGGAGCAGGTGCAGAAGGCCGCCCAGATCGTCGCCGGTTACTCGCTCGGCGAGGCCGACATCCTGCGCCGCGTGATGGGCAAGAAGAAGCCCGACGAGCTGGCGAAGAACTTCACCATCTTCCAGGCCGGCGCCCAGAAGAACGGCTACAGCGACGAGGCGATCCAGGCCCTGTGGGACGTCCTGGTCCCCTTCGCCGGCTACGCGTTCAACAAGGCGCACTCCGCCGCGTACGGCCTGGTCTCGTACTGGACCGCCTACCTGAAGGCCAACTACCCGGCCGAGTACATGGCGGCGCTGCTCACCTCGGTCAAGGACGACAAGGACAAGTCCGCGATCTACCTCAACGAGTGCCGCCGCATGAAGATCAAGGTGCTCCCGCCGAACGTCAACGAGTCGGTGCACAACTTCGCCGCCCAGGGCGACGACGTGATCCTCTTCGGCCTGGAGGCCGTGCGCAACGTCGGCACGAACGTGGTCGACTCGATCATCAGGTCCCGCAAGGCGAAGGGGAAGTACGGCTCCTTCCCCGACTACCTCGACAAGGTCGAGGCCGCCGCCTGCAACAAGCGGACCACCGAATCCCTCATCAAGGCCGGTGCGTTCGACACCCTGGGGCACACCCGCAAGGGCCTCACCGCGCACTTCGAGCCGATGATCGACAACGTGGTGGCGGTCAAGCGCAAGGAGGCCGAGGGGCAATTCGACCTCTTCGGGGGCATGGGCGAGGAGGACACCAGCGAGCCGGGCTTCGGGCTCGACGTGGAGTTCACCACCGACGAGTGGGAGAAGACGTATCTCCTCGCCCAGGAGCGGGAGATGCTCGGTCTGTACGTCTCCGACCACCCGCTCTTCGGCCTGGAGCACGTGCTGTCCGACAAGGCCGACGCGGGCATCGCCCAGCTCACCGGAGGTGAGCACGGGGACGGCGCGGTCGTCACCATCGGCGGCATCATCTCGGGCCTCCAGCGCAAGATGACCAAGCAGGGCAACGCCTGGGCGATCGCCACCGTCGAGGACCTCGCGGGCTCCATCGAGTGCATGTTCTTCCCGGCGTCCTACCAGCTGGTGTCGACCCAACTCGTCGAGGACGCCATCGTGTTCGTCAAGGGCCGCCTCGACAAGCGCGAGGACGTGCCGCGTCTGGTCGCGATGGAGCTGATGGTCCCGGACCTGTCGAACGCGGGCACCAACGCGCCCGTGATCCTCACCATCCCGGCCACCAGGGTCACCCCGCCCATGGTCAGCAGGCTCGGTGAGATCCTCAGCCACCACCGGGGCGACAGCGAGGTCCGCATCAAGCTCCAGGGCCCGACCAAGACCACGATCCTGCGCCTGGACAAGCACCGGGTGAAGCCCGACCCGGCGCTGTTCGGCGACTTGAAGGTGCTGCTCGGCCCGGCCTGCCTGGCCGGCTGAGCAACAGGCACAGCGAAGCGACTGAGGGGCGCATCCGCCAACGGATGCGCCCCTCAGTCGTTCAACACCCTTGAAGCGGGCCTCAGTTGTGACCGAAGCGCTTCTGCTTGCCCTTGCGGGCCATGTCGCCGGGTGTCACCTGGGATATGCGCTGCTCGGCCTGTGCCTCCATCGAGGACGACGTGGCCTGCTCCTGGGCGCGCTCCGACTGCGGCTGCTTACGGTCACGGTTCTTGTTCTTGGCCATGGTGATCTGCCTCCTGAAGGGGATCTAGGGGCCAGGGCCGCGACCAGATTCACATAGCCTGACGAAGAACGCATTTCGGATAATTACCGTGTGTGACATGGTTGGTACGAGAGAGAAGCCCCGAAACGCCACGCCGAAGATCGAGTTCGGGCCGTTAACCCCTGCGCGGTCGGGCAGACTCGAAGCAAGCCCGAAGTGAACCGACCGGGAAGAGGGTGAGTCGCGTGGACCGCTGCATCGTCCTGGTGGACGCCGGGTATCTGCTGGGGGCCGCAGCAAGTCTCCTCGCCGGAGAGCCCTCGCGTTCCAGGATCACCGTCGATCACGCCGCCCTCATCCAGGGTCTGCGCGAGCGAGCCGAGTCCGACACCGAACGCCCCCTGCTGCGCATCTACTGGTTCGACGGCGCCCCCGACCGCGTCCCGCAGCCCGAGCACCGCAGGCTCCGCGTGATGCCCCGCGTGACCGTCCGCCTCGGCGCCCTGACCCGCAGCGACGGCCGCTGGGCGCAGAAGGGCGTCGACGCCGCCATGCACGCCGAGCTGACCGAGCTGGCCCGCAACCGCGCCTGCTCCGACGTCGTGCTCGTCACCGGCGACGGCGATCTGCTGCCGGGCATGATGGCCGCCAAGGAGCACGGCGTCGCCGTACACCTGTGGGCCGTGCAGGCCGCGGACGGGGACTACAACCAGTCCGAGGACCTGGTCGCCGAGGCCGACGAGCGGCGGGTGCTGGACCGGACCTGGATCACCAAGGCCGTACGGGCGAAGGATCTCGGCGGGGTGTGCGCGCCGCCGCCCGTGCCGCGGCCGGAGATCGCCGCGATCCTGTCCGCGCCGCTGCCCGAGTCCGCGCCGGCCACACGCGAGCGGTCGGCCGAGGAGAGCGAGCACGCGGTCGCGGAGGCGGGTTCGGAGAACGGCACGCAGGAGCGGGTGCCCGCGCCCAAGGGCGTGCCCACCCCGAAGGACCTGGCGAGCCTGAAGGCCCCCGGTGCCGCAGCGCCCGCACAGCAGCCGGCGAGCGCGACCCTGCGCTGGTCCTCCGACAAAGGGTGGGTCGACCGGCCGGGCGGCGCCGCCGAGCCGCCCGAGGTCGCCTCGATGCCGACGCTGGCGCAGCTGACCACCGCCGAGCAGCGCTGGGCCGACCGCGAGGAGGACATCACCACGGTCGGCGGCGACCCCTACGAGGTGGGCCAGGTCTTCGCCCGCCGCTGGATGGGCCGCCTCGGCGACCACGGCAGCCACCTGCAGAAACTGTCCGGGATGTACCCGCGCGTCCCGCACCGCATCGACGGCGAACTGCTGCGCTACGCCGCCCGGTTCGGCCTCCTCGCCCACAAGGACGACCAGATCGACGAGCACGACCGGTACGCGATCCGGGCCGGTTTCTGGCGCGAGATCGACGTACGGACGGCCGCCGAGCACGCGCCTGCCGGAGAGTGAGCGGAGCCGGTCGGTCCGGTGGCCGGGCGGCCTCGCGGCGGGACGGCTTTACCGACGAATGTGCCGTTCTCGACCGACCCGCGAACGGGCGGGGCTCCCGGACCCCGTAGTCTCGTCCCGTGAGTACGCGCGCGGGACAGGCACTTCGACACGGTGGGGATGTCGTGTGTGCGGTGCGCGGACTCAGCAAGACCTATCCGGCGGTGCGCGGACGGCGCGGTGCGCCGGGAACCCCCGAGGTGCGGGCCACCGACGACGTCACCCTCGACATCCGCCGGGGCGAGATCTTCGGACTGCTCGGGCCGAACGGCGCCGGCAAGTCCACCCTCGTACGCCAGCTGACCGGGCTCATGCGGCCCGACGCCGGCAGCGTCGAGATCCTCGGCCACGACATCGTCCGCCACCCCGAGCGGGCCGCGCGGATCCTCGCCTACCTCGGCCAGGAGTCCTCCGCGCTCGACGAACTCACCGTGTCGCTCGCCGCCGAGACCACCGCCCGGCTGCGCGGCCTGGACCTGCGCGACGCACGGGCCGAACGGGACGCCGTACTGGACGAGTTGGGGCTCACGGCCATTGCCGGGCGGCCGCTCAAGAAGCTGTCCGGCGGGCAGCGGCGGCTGGCGTGCGTGGCCGCCGCGCTGGTCGGGGAGCGGCCGCTGCTGGTGCTCGACGAGCCGACCACCGGGATGGATCCGGTGGCGCGCAGGGCCGTGTGGTCCGCCGTCGACCGGCGGCGGGCCGAGCGCGGGTCCACCGTGCTGCTCGTCACCCACAACGTCATCGAGGCCGAGACCGTCCTCGACCGGGTCGCCGTCCTCGACCAGGGCAAGGTCATCGCGTGCGACACCCCCGCCGGGCTCAAGGAACAGGTCGCGGGCGAGGTGCGGGTCGAGCTGGTGTGGCGGGAGAAGCCGCCGCTGGACGTCCCGGAGGTCGCCGCGCTGCGGGACCGGGCCGTCGAGTCCGGCCGCCGCTGGACGCTCAGGCTCGCCCCCGAGGAGGCCCGGGTGGCCGTCGCCACGGTGACCGGCGGGGCCGCGTTCGCCGCCCTGGACGACTTCACCCTGGCCACGCCCAGCCTGGAGGACGTGTATCTGACGCTGGGCGGAAACGCGCAGGGGCTGGTGAAGGCATGAGTACACGGGCCGTCGTATCCGTATGGGACAGGGCGACTGCCGGCGTCGAGAGGAGCAGCGCGACGTGAGTGTCGTATCCGCCGATGTTCTGCCGAGTGGTCCCCTGGCCGTGCCGGAGGCCGCCGACGGTGGCGCGGCCGAGCTCGGGCCGCGGGCCAGGCTCTGGCCGTCCATGGCCGCCGTGTACCGGGCGCAGCTGTCCCGGGCGCGGGTCGCGCGGATCCCGCTGCTGTTCGTGGCGACCTTCCAGTCGGTCGGCATCCTGATCATGATGCGCGGGGTCGTCGACGGCGGGAGCCACGACGCCCAGTTCGTCGTCGCCGGCTCGTCCGTGCTCGTCGTCGCCTACGTCGGGCTCAACCTGCTCGCGCAGTACTTCGGGCAGCTGCGCGGCAGCGGCGGGCTCGACCACTACGCCACCCTGCCGGTGCCGCCCGCGGCCGTGGTGCTGGGCGCGGCGGGCGCGTACGCCTCCTTCACCGTGCCGGGGACCGTGCTGACCGCCGTCTTCGGCTGTGTGCTGTTCGGGCTGCCGATGGGGAACATCTGGATCCTGGCGGCGGTGGTCCCGCTCGCCGGGGCCGCGCTCGCCGGGCTCGGGGCGGCCCTCGGGCTGCTCGCGCCTCGGCCCGAACTCGCCACGCTGCTCGGGCAGTTGGGTATGTCCGCGGCCTTGCTGCTGGGTGTGCTGCCGGCTGATCGGATGCCGGACGCGGTGCGGTTCCTGCGGGATCTGGTGCCCTCGACGTACGGCGTGGAGGCGTTCGCGCAGACGTTCGGGGCCCATCCGGACTGGGCGCTCGTCCTCGGTGACCTCGCGGTATGCGCCGGGGTCGGGGTCGTTTCGCTGGCCGTCGCCGCCTGGGCCTACCGTCGGGCTGCCGTCCGGTGACGCGCCGCACAGCCGGGCCTGGCACGATGGCATCGTGACCGCACCGCTGACTCCGCCTCCGCCGCCGCGTGACCAGTCCCCGCACGATGCGTGGCAGCCGCCGGGTGACCAGGGCACCTCGGGTGACCCCGGTGCCTCGGCTGACCCGGGTGCCTCTGGTGCCGGGTATCCCGTGTATCCCCCGCAGGAAGCGTCCTACGGCCAGGACGGGCCCGGGATCAGGACCGAGCTGATCGAGGCCGTGGTCGTCACGGTCGCCTCGGCGGTCGGTGGGGTGCTGCTCGGGGTGCTGTGGTGGTGGCTGGCGCCGCATGTGCCGCTCGTCGGGGACGTCGTCGACAAGAGCTGGGTCGTCTACCTCAAGGACTCCGAGGGGGAGCAGGCCGTGGGGGTGGACGGAACGTTCACTCTGCTCGCGGTGGCTTTCGGGGTCGTGAGCGCGCTTGTCGTCTTTTTGCTGCGGCGGCGTGGGGGAGTGCCGCTGGTCGCTGCGCTGGCCTTGGGTGGGCTGCTTGCCTCGTTCCTCGCCTGGCGGCTGGGGATGTGGTTCGGGCCGACCAAGGATGTGCTCGCGCACGCCAAGGCCGTGGGTAAGGGGGTTACGTTTTCTGCGCCGCTGAAGTTGGGGGCGAAGGGGGCGTTGCTGGCCTGGCCGGTTGCCGCGCTGGTCGTTCATCTGGGGCTGACGGCGTTGTTCGGGCCTCGGGATCCTGAGCCGGGGTACTTGGAGCAGGGGGTTGGGCCCAAGGATGGGTACGGGGCTCCTCTGTCCTAGG
>NZ_JBXVPZ010000239.1:0-14710 GCF_057961495.1 Streptomyces sp. P5F9
GGCTGGGGGTACCCCCTCTGGGGGAGGGACTTTGCGGACACGGCCTGGCGGCTCAGGAACACCACCACAGGATCTGCTTGCAGGTCTCCGAGGGCGACGGTGTCGGGCTCGGGTCCGAGGACGACGGTTCCGAGGACGGGGTGGTGCTCGGGTCCGTCGAGGAGGTCGACGCGGGGGACGTGGTGCCGGCGCCCTCGGTCGGGGTCCGCGACTCCTTGGGGTCCTTCGTCTCCTTCGCGGACTTCGAAGGCGACGCGGACGGTGATGCCGACGCGTCCGGGGACGCCGTACCCGCGCCGGTTCCGACGGTCTTCGTGGCGTCCAGGGGCTCGGCCGTCTGGCTGGCCTCGGCGTCCGCCCCGCCCTCTGCGGACGCGCCCGGCGCCGCGGACTTCTGGGTCGAGAACGGCGCGTCCGTGCCCAGCTCCGCCAGACTCAGGCCGCCCGCCGCCAGTACGAAACCGGCCGTTATGAGGAGCACCCGGCGCCGCCGCCGACGGTGTGCCGCGGCCTTGCGATCGCGACGGCTCGCACCCGTCGCATCCGGGCTCTCGGGATCGCCGTCGTCGTCCCCGACCATGGCGAGGGCGCTCTCGCCCCGGCCCCGTCCGCGGTTCTTCCGCCGCGCGGCGCGGCCCTGGTGTTCGGCGCCCTCGTCGTACGGGCTCTCGGTGTCGCCGTCGAAGTCGCCGCCGTCGCCGCCGACCCGCCCGCGCCCGCGGTTCTTCCGCCGCGCGGCGCGCCCCTGGGGCTCGCTGCCCTCGTCGTCTTCCGGATGCCCGTCGCCGGGCTCGACCGTGTCCTCGCGCGGGGCCACGTCCGTTTGTGAACGCGCGTCAACTACGCGCGCGTGGGCGCGAGTTGACTCGACCGGGGCTTCGACTGGTGCGCCGCACCCCGGGCACGCGAGGGCGCCGTTCAGGTGCCGGCCGCAGGGGTGGCAGTAGTCCATGACGCGGGAAGACTAAGTTCCTCACAGATAACGTTCATAGTCACGCCTGTGAAAGTTGTGTGGGGACGCGGCGGGAAACGCCAAGAATCGACACGAACCGGCGCCGCCGAGCGGTACGCCGATCGCGCCTCTTGCCGAAACCGTTACATGTTCGACCCATTGACACCCCCGCCCCGCCGTCCTTACTGTCTGCCCAGCATTTCGAACGTGAGCCGAAATTTCGAACAGCACTGAAGAGCACAGGGGGCATCTGCCGTGCGCATCACGGGAATCAGTACGCACGTGGTCGGGACGCCATGGCGCAATCTGACGTACGTCCAAGTGCACACCGACGAGGGCGTCACCGGCGTCGGCGAGACCCGGATGCTGGGCCACACCGACGCGCTGATCGGTTACCTGCGCGAGGCCGAGGCAAACCACATTCTCGGTTCCGACCCCTTCGCCGTGGAAGACCTCGTACGCCGGATGAAGTACGGCGACTACGGGCGCGCGGGTGAAATCGTCATGTCCGGCATCGCCGTGATCGAGATGGCGTGCTGGGACATCAAGGGCAAGGCCCTCGGCGTACCGGTGTGGCAGCTGCTCGGCGGCAAGGTCACCGACAAGGTGAAGGCGTACGCGAACGGCTGGTACACCACCGAGCGGACCCCGGAGGCCTATCACAAGGCCGCCCAGGGTGTCGTGGAGCGCGGCTACAAGGCCCTGAAGATCGACCCCTTCGGCACCGGGCACTTCGAACTCGACCACGAGCAGACCCTGTACGCGGTATCCCTCATCGAGGCCGTGCGGGACGCGATCGGTCCGGACGCCGAGCTGATGCTGGAGATGCACGGCCGGTTCTCGCCCTCCACCGCCGTACGGCTCGCGCACGAACTCGCGCCGTTCAAGCCCGCGTGGCTGGAGGAGCCGGTCCCGCCGGAGAACCTGAAGGCGCTGGAGAAGGTCGCCGCGAAGGTGGACATCCCGATCGCGACGGGTGAGCGCATCCACGACCGCATCGAGTTCCGCGAGCTGTTCGAGAGCCAGGCCGTCGACATCATCCAGCCCGACGTCGGTCACATCGGCGGCATCTGGGAGACGCGCAAGCTCGCCGCGACCGCCGAGGCGCACTACGTCCTCGTCGCCCCGCACAACGTCGGCGGCCCCGTCCTGACCGCCGCCTCGCTCCAAGTCGGCTTCTCCTCGCCGAACTTCAAGATCCTGGAGCACTTCAACGACTTCGCGGACGCCGACATCAAGAAGGTCGTCAAGGGCGCCCCGCAGGTGATCGACGGCTACTTCCACCTCTCGGACGCACCCGGTCTCGGCGTCGAGCTGGACACCGACGCGGCGGCCGAATTCCCGCAGCAGCAGGCGCGGTTCGACCTGTGGGCGGACGGCTGGGAGCAGCGCAAGCCGAAGGGTTCGAAGTGAGCACCGCGGTCGTCATCGAGGCACCGGGCGAGCACCGGCTCGCCTCGCACGAGCCGCGGCAGCCGGACGCGGGTGAGGCGCTGGTGCGCGTCCACGCGGTCGGCATCTGCGGCAGCGACCGCGAGGTGTACCAGGGCAACAGGCCCGAGGGATACGTCCGTTACCCCCTCACCCCGGGCCACGAGTGGTCCGGCACGGTGGAGGCGGTCGGCGCCGGGGTGCCCGCGACCCTCGTGGGCCGCAAGGTCGTCGGCGAGGGCTTCCGCAACTGCCAGGTCTGCGACCGCTGTCACGCGGGCGAGACGACCCTGTGCACGGCGGGCTACGAGGAGACCGGCTTCACCCAGCCCGGCGCGATGGCCACCACCCTCACGCTCCCCGCCCGGCTCCTCCATGTCCTCCCGGACGAGGCCGACTTGACGGCGGCGGCGCTGCTGGAACCGGCGGCCTGCATCGCGGCGGCGGCTCTGAAGGCGAACGCGCGGCCGGGTGAGCGGGTCGCGGTGGTCGGTACCGGCACGCTCGGGATGTTCGCGGTGCAGTTCCTGAAGGCGGGCTCGCCGGCCGAGTTGCTCGTGGTGGGTTCACGCCCGGACCGGGCGGCCCTCTCCGAGCAGTTCGGCGCCACGGACTTCCGTACGAAGAACGAGCCCCTCCCGGACGACTTCGACGTGGTGATCGAGACCGCCGGCTCCGCGGACGCGGCCCGCACCGCCGCCTCCCTGCTCCGGCGCGGCGGACGCCTGATCCTCACCGGTATCCCCGCGCCGGGCGCCGAGGGCCTCGACCCGACCGATCTCGTCGTACGGCAGCTGGAGGTGCACACCGTCTTCGGGGCACCGCCGGACGCCTGGGCGCACACGGTCCGGGTCTTCGGGGCAGGTTTGCTCGATCCGCTCCCCCTGGTCACCCATGAGCTGCCGCTCGCCGAGTTCCCGCAGGCCATCGAGCTGGTGGGGTCCGGTGACCCCAAGGTCGGGAAGGTGCTGCTGCGGCCGTAGGAAACCCCAGCCGTACGTCGGCACGGGGTGACCTGACCACCCCGTGCCGACGTACCACCAGAGCCTTTCCGTACCCCGAGCCGCGAACCTCGTCCGAAATACCGAACACGAAGGACAGCAAGTGACCGACACCGCCACGGCAGCCCGCAGGCCCGGGGAGCAGGCCCTCTCCGCGCTCGGCCTGGGCGCGCCCGCCCTGGACCCCGCCGACGCCTCCACCCACACCTTCCCGGACGGCGGTCGCTGGCGCACCGAGATCCCCTCGTGCGAGGGGCCCGAGGCGCTGGCGGTCGTCCTCAAGGAGTCCTCGCGCCTGGACGTGCCGATCCACCGGATCAGCCAGGGCAGCGGTGTCTGGATGCTGACCGACTCCGAGATCACCGAGATGGTCGAGGCCACCGCCGAACGCGACATCGAGCTCTGCCTGTTCACCGGTCCGCGCGGGACCTGGGACATCGGCGGTTCGGTCCGTTCCGACTCGCGCGGCGGGGGCCTGCGTGCCCGGGGCCACGACGCGGTTGCCGGGTGCATCGAAGACGCCGTCCGCGCAACGGAGTTGGGCGTCAAGTGCCTGCTCGTCGCCGACGAGGGTGTGCTGTGGACGTTGCACCGGGCGCGGGTGGCCGGGATCATTCCGGCCGACACGACGCTCAAGGTCTCGGCGCTGATCGGTCCGGTCAACCCGGCGGCGTACGCGGTGTACGAACGCCTGGGCGCGGACTCGTTGAACGTGCCGAGCGATCTGACGCTGGATCACCTGACCGAGATCCGGCGGGTGTCGGCGGCTCCGATGGACATGTACATCGAGGCGCCGGACGACCTCGGTGGCTACATCCGGATGTACGAGGTCGCCGAACTGATCCGCCGGGGCGCCCCGCTGTACCTCAAGTTCGGCCTCTCCAAGGCCCCCGGCATCTACCCGTGGGGCACCCACCTGCGCGACGTCACCCTCGACACGGCGCGCGAGCGGGTCCGCCGGGGCCGGCTGGCCCTGGACCTCCTCGCGAGGCACGGCGCGGATGGCGACATGGCGGCCCTTGGTACCAGGTTGCCGGGGGCCCTCAACCGTTTCCCCGCAGAGAGTGCCACTGACTGACGAACAGGGTCTGCGGGCCGCCTGTGGCTGGTCGCGCAGTTCCCCGCGCCCCTAAAAAACCCGGGTCGGCACTTAAGGGGCGCGGGGAACTGCGCGCTCAGCCCCCACCGGCCCGCACCACACAACACAACCGGCAGCAACCCTCACCCGCACAACCGAACCCCACATCCTGAACCACCCCCAACGCTCGCTACACCTCTCAACGACGAGAAGAATGAGGCCAGTTCACATGCGCATCCGCAGAAACCGCGCCCTCCCCCTGATAGCCGGCGCCGCCACCCTCGCGCTGACCCTGTCCGCATGCGGGCAGAGCGGTTCGGGCGGCAGCAAGGAGAAGGAGAGCAGCGCCAAGGGCGGCACGATCGGCATCGCGATGCCGACGAAGTCGTCCGCGCGCTGGATCTCCGACGGCAACAACATGGTCAAGGACCTCAAGACCAAGGGCTACAAGACCAAGCTGGTCTACGGCGAGGACGACCCGGACACCCAGGTCTCGCAGATCGAGAACATGATCACCCAGGGCGTCAAGGGCCTGATCATCGCGGCCATCGACAACAAGTCCCTGAACAACGTGCTCCAGGAGGCCGCGGCCGCGAAGATCCCGGTCATCGCCTACGACCGCCTCATCCTCGGCACGAAGAACGTCGACTACTACGCCTCGTTCGACAACACCAAGGTCGGTGTCCTCCAGGGCACGTACATCATCCAGAAGCTCGGTCTGGACAAGGGCAAGAAGGGCCCGTTCAACATCGAGCTGTTCGCCGGCTCGAACGACGACAACAACACCAAGTACTTCTTCAACGGCGCGATGAGCGTGCTCCAGCCGTACATCGACAAGAAGGAACTGGTCGTCAAGTCCGGGCAGACCGCGCTCAACAAGGTCACCACCCTGCGCTGGGACGGCACCAAGGCGCAGAACCGCATGGAGGACATCCTCACCGGCTCCTACAAGAGCGGCCGGGTCGACGCGGTGCTGTCGCCCTACGACGGCATCTCCATCGGCATCCTGTCCGCGCTGAAGTCAGACGCCTACGGCACCGCCGGCAAGCCGCTGCCGGTCATCACCGGCCAGGACGCCGAGCTGGCCTCGGTGAAGTCGATCATCGCCGGTGAGCAGACGCAGACCGTCTACAAGGACACCCGCCAGCTCGCCAAGGTCGCGGACACCATGATCGACGACGTCCTCAACAAGAAGACGCCGCAGACCAACGACACCAAGACCTACGACAACGGCACCAAGGTCGTCCCCGCCTACCTGCTCCAGCCGGTGAGCGTCGACAAGACGAACTACGAGGACGTTCTGGTCAAGGGCGGGTACTACACGGACGCCCAACTCAAGTAAGTCCGCGGCCAGTTACCCGACCCCACACTTGATTGGTAGGCACGACCATGGCGGGACCCGTCCTGGAAATGCGCTCGATCGTCAAGACCTTTCCCGGTGTAAAAGCGCTGTCGGACGTCACGTTGACGGTCCGTCAGGGCGAGGTCCACGCCATCTGCGGTGAGAACGGCGCCGGGAAGTCCACCTTGATGAAGGTGCTCTCCGGCGTCCATCCGCACGGCAGTTACGAGGGCGACATCCTCTTCGAAGGAGAGGAGTGCCGCTTCCGCGACATCCGGGCGAGCGAGCAGCGCGGCATCGTCATCATCCACCAGGAGCTGGCGCTGGTGCCGTTCCTCTCCATCGCGGAGAACATCTTCCTCGGCAACGAGCACGCCTCGCGCGGGCGCATCAACTGGAACGAGACGCTGCGGCACGGCACCGAGCTGCTGCGCCGGGTGGGCCTGAGCGACCACCCGGAGACCCGCGTCGCCGACATCGGCGTGGGAAAGCAGCAGCTCGTGGAGATCGCGAAGGCGCTGTCGAAGAAGGTGAAGCTGCTCATCCTGGATGAGCCGACGGCGGCCCTGAACGACGAGGACAGCGCCAAACTCCTTGATCTCATCCTGGAGTTGAAGAAGCAGGGCATCACCTGCATCATCATCTCGCACAAGCTGAACGAGATCCGCAGCGTCGCCGACTCGGTGACGATCCTGCGCGACGGCCGCTCCATCGAGACGCTGGACGTGAAGGCGCCGGAGACGACCGAGGAGCGGATCATCTCCGGCATGGTCGGCCGCGACCTCGACCACCGCTTCCCCGAGCGCACCCCGCACGAGGGGAAGGCGGAGGCGGCGCCCGCTCTGGAGATCCGCGACTGGACGGTGTTCCATCCGATCGACCAGCAGCGCAAGGTAGTTGACGATGTGTCAATAAATGTGCGCAGGGGCGAGATCGTCGGCATCGCCGGACTCATGGGCGCCGGCCGCACCGAACTCGCGATGAGCGTCTTCGGGCGCTCCTACGGCCGCTACGCCGGCGGCACGGTCCTCAAGGACGGCCAGGAGATCCGCACCAAGTCCGTCGCGGAGGCGGTCGGACACGGCATCGCCTATGTCACCGAGGACCGCAAGCACTACGGCCTCAACCTCATCGACACGATCAACCGGAACATCTCGCTGGCGGCCCTGAACAAGGTCTCCCAGCGCGGAGTCGTCGACGAGCAGGAGGAGCGGCAGGTCGCCGAGCGGTTCCGCAAGTCGATGAACATCAAGGCGCCGACGGTCTTCGAGCCGGTGGGCAAGCTGTCCGGCGGCAACCAGCAGAAGGTCGTCCTCAGCAAGTGGATCTTCGCGGGTCCCGATGTGCTGATCCTGGACGAGCCCACCCGCGGTATCGACGTGGGCGCCAAGTACGAGATCTACACGGTCATCGACCAACTCGCCGCCGAGGGCAAGGCGGTGGTCTTCATCTCCTCCGAGCTGCCGGAACTGCTCGGCATGTGCGACCGCATCTACACGATGGCGGCGGGCCGGCTGACCGGAGAGGTGCCCCGGGCCGAGGCCACGCAGGAAGTGCTGATGCGCCAGATGACGAAGGACAAAGAGGTATCGCGATGAGCACGGACGTGACCGCCAAGAGCCCGGCCCCCGCGCCGCCGGGCGGGAGCGGATCGGCCGCGGGCGGCGGCCTGTTGCAGCTGATACTCGGCGGCCTGCGCCGCAACATGCGGCAGTACGGCATGCTGATCGCCCTCGGTCTGATCGTGATCCTCTTCGAGGTCTGGACCGGCGGGGACCTGCTGCTGCCGCGCAACGTCTCCAACCTGGTGCTGCAGAACAGCTACATCCTGATCCTCGCGATCGGCATGATGATGGTCATCATCGCCGGGCACATCGACCTGTCGGTCGGTTCGCTGACGGCGTTCGTGGGCGCCTTCGCGGCCGTCCTGATGGTCAATCACCAGGTGCCGTGGCCCGTCGCGTTGGTGCTGTGCCTGCTGATGGGCGCGGTCGCGGGCTCCGTACAAGGACTGTTGATCGCCTACGCGGGCATACCGTCCTTCATCGTCACCCTCGCCGGGATGCTGCTCTTCCGCGGACTCACCGAGATCCTCCTCCAGGGCCAGACTCTCGGCCCCTTCCCCAACGGCCTGCAGAAGATCGGCAACGGCTTCCTGCCCGCCGTGGGCCCGACCACCAACTACCACAACATCACCCTGCTGTTGGGCCTCGTGATGATCGCCGCGGTGGTGTGGCAGGAGGTGCGCGACCGGCGCCGGCAGCAGGAGTTCTCGCTCGACGTGGCACCCGCCAAGCTGTTCCTGCTCAAGCTCGTCGCGATCGTCGCCGCGATCCTCTGGCTCACCCTGCTGCTCGCCAGCTACGACGGTGCGCCGATCATCCTGATCATCCTCGGTGTCCTGGTGGCCGGTTACGGCTACGTGATGCGCAACACCGTCTTCGGCCGCCACATCTACGCGATCGGCGGCAATCTGCCGGCCGCGAAGCTGTCCGGCGTCAAGGACAAGCGCGTCACCTTCCAGGTGTTCCTGAACATGGGCGTGCTCGCGGCCCTGGCGGGTCTGGTGGTCACCTCCCGCCTCAACGCGGCCTCGCCGAAGGCGGGCGACGGCTTCGAACTGGAGGCCATCGCCTCCTCGTTCATCGGTGGCGCGTCCATGAGCGGCGGTGTCGGCACCATCCTCGGCGCCATCATCGGCGGTCTCGTCCTCGGCGTGCTGAACAACGGCATGAACCTCCTCAGCGTCGGCACCGACTGGCAACAGGTCATCAAGGGCCTCGCCCTGCTGACCGCGGTCGGCTTCGATGTGTGGAACAAGCGCAAGTCCGGATCGTAATGTCAGCCCGGGCCCCGTCTGTTGTCCGTCCGACGCACAGCACGACGGGGCCCCTTCCATGTGCAGGAGCCGCTCAATGGAACTGAACAGACGCACGGTCATCGCAGGTGCCGCGGCAGCCGGTATCGCCGCGAGCGCACTCGGTACGGGTACGGCGCAGGCAGCCTCGGGAGGCAAGAAGCCCGTGAAGGAACTCTTCGGCACCCTCGCCGACGGGACGAAGATCTACCGCTGGTCGCTGGCCAACGGCGGCACCCGCCTGAAGGTCCTCTCCTACGGCGGCATCATCCAGTCGCTCGAACTCCCGGACCGGCACGGCAAGTACGCCAACGTGTCGCTCGGCTACGACAACCTCGCCGCGTACGTCGCCGGCACCACGTTCTTCGGCGCGACGATCGGCCGGTACGGAAACCGCATCGCCAAGGGCCAGTTCACCCTCGACGGCAAGGCGTACCAGCTCTCCGTCAACGACGGTGTCAACAGCCTGCACGGCGGTGCCAAGGGCTTCAACACGAAGGTCTGGGACATCGAGCCCTTCACCAAGGGCTCCGACGTCGGCCTGTACCTCTACTACACCAGCGTCGACGGCGAGATGGGCTACCCGGGCACGCTGAAGACGAAGGTGACCTTCACCCTCACCAAGCACGGCGACTGGCGCATCGACTACGAGGCCACCACCGACAAGCCGACGGTCGTGAACCTCACCAACCACACGTACTACAACCTCGCCGGCGAGGGCAGCGGCACGATCGAGAACCACGAGCTCACGATCGCCGCCGGCCGCTACACGCCCACCGACACCGGTCTGATCCCCACCGGCGAGCTGGCGACGGTCTCCGGCACCCCCTTCGACTTCCGCAAGGGCAAGCCGGTCGGCCGGGACATCCGCGCGGGCCACCCCCAGCAGGTGCAGGCCAAGGGCTTCGACCACAACTGGGTCCTCGACAAGGGCGTCACCGCCAAGCCGGAACACATCGCCACCCTGCGCGACCCGCGCTCCGGCCGCACCCTGAAGATCGCCACGGACCAGCCGGGCCTGCAGTTCTACTCGGGCAACTTCCTCGACGGCACCCTCGTCGGCACCTCCGGCCACACCTACCGGCAGGGCGACGGACTGTGCCTGGAGACCCAGCACTTCCCGGACTCCCCGAACGAGCCGTCGTGGCCGACGACGGTGCTGCGCCCCGGTCAGACGTACCGCACGACGACGATCCACACGTTCGGCGTCTGAAGCCGCACCACCGACGCGTAGTTCGGAACCGGGGTTCCCGAACTCACACCATTTTCACATCCGTTGAACAGTGCCACACCCGTCTCCGTATTCATGGGTGGCCCGTGCTCCCCCGCGCGGGCCACCCAAGACGACGGGCCCGGTCGTCCCCGCCGGGCCCGCCTTCATACGGAGGTTCCATTGGCCGACTCCAACGTCACCTCGCTGTTCCGCAGTACGGCGGCGCACAGCCCGTCGATGGCAGCGCTGGCGCGTGAGAGCGACGGCACCGGCCCCGTGGACTTCTGTATTCCGTGCAACCCGTACTTCCCCACCCCCGCCATGTTCGACGAGATGGCGGCCCGGTTGCGCGAGATCATCACGTACTACCCGAGCAGCGCCGACACCATCACGGCCGAGCTCTGCAACCTGCTCCAACTCCCGCCGAGCTGCGTCGCGATGGGCAACGGTTCGACCGAACTGATCACCTGGATCGACCACTTGATGGTCCGCGAGTCCCTCGCCATCCCCGTCCCCACGTTCGGCCGCTGGACCGACCAGCCCATGGAGACCGGCAAGCGGGTCGACATGTTCCCGCTCCAGGAGTCCAGCGGCTTCGCCCTCGACCTCACGCAGTACGCCGAGTTCATCCGCAAGCGCAACACCAAGGTCGCGGTCATCTGCAACCCGAACAACCCCGACGGCGGCTTCATCCACAAGCAGGCCCTCGTCCAGTTCATGGACGCGATGGCCGACCTCGACCTCATCATCATCGACGAGTCGTTCCTGGAGTTCGCGGACGCCGAGGTGGAACCGAGCGTCGTACAAGAGGCGATGCTCCGCCCCAACGTGGTCGTCCTGCGCAGCCTCGGCAAGAACTTCGGCCTGCACGGCATACGGTTCGGCTACCTCGTCGCGAACCCCGCCCTGGCCGGCCGCATACGCTCGATGCTCCCCAAGTGGAACCTCAACGCCTTTGCCGAGCATGTGGTGTTCATCCTCAGGGAGCACGGCGCGGAGTACGCGCAGAGCCTCCAGCAGGTGCGCCGCGACCGGCTCGACATGGCGAGCCATCTCTCCGCGCTGCCCGGCCTGACGGTGTACCCGTCGCAGGGGAACTTCCTCTTCGTACGTCTCCCCGTCGGCGCCGAAGGCACGGTGGTCCGGGACCGGATGCTCACCGAGCACCGCATCCTGGTCCGCGAATGCGGCAACAAGATCGGTTCGTCCAGCCGCTTCCTGCGGCTCGTGGTGCGCCCCCAGACGGACGTGCGTCGCCTGGTGTCCGGCATGGAACAGGTGCTCTACGGGACCAGGAGGGGAGCCGCCGTACCCGAGCTGGGTACAGGGACCAACTACAGCTCGGGTACGGCGGCCGTGGACCGCCTGGTCGGGGCGACGAACGGGGCCGGGATGCAGAATCTCGCCGCGCAGGCCCTTGGCACGGGTACGTCGGGGGCCGGCATGCCCGCGCGGATGCCCATGCCCGCGGTGGCTCAGATGCCGCAGCCTCAGCCGGTGCCGATGCAGGTGCCTCAGCCGCAGCCTGTTCCTCAGCCCCAACAGCCGCAGCCCCAGCCTCAGTTCCAGCCGATGGTGGCCGCGGCGCAGGTTCAGCAGATGCCGATGACCGGGATGACCGACCAGCAGTCGAACGGGATGGGCATGCCGATGCAGATGACGCAACAGGCTCCGGCGCAGATGCCCCAGCAGCCCTACGGCGTGCCTGCCCCTGCCCCCGCTCCGATGCCGCAGGGACCGACGCCGACCGGTGTGCCTGCGCGTAATGGGCTTACCGCGGCGCAGGTTCGAGGGGCCACCAGTCCTAACGGGATGCAGAACCTCGCGCCGGCGCCTGCTACCGGGTGGCCCAATGCGCAGAGCTGGCCCAATGCCGCGGGGATGGGGCAGGCGGGTTAAGGGGTCATTGCCGGGTGCGGAGGCGTTGCGGCTTCCGCCATAGGGCACACGACGTAGCCGTGACGCAGGGCGGCGGCCGTCCACTCAATCCATACGTGACCAGGCCAAGCCCGGCACTTTTGTCAGGAGTCCTCAGGGAGTTGCCCTCACAGCGCTGATGAGTGACGCGCCCAACGGCAGAAGGTGACTCGCCTGTACCTCGAAGCCTGCCTTCTCCAGTAGGCGTCGGAAATGGTCCTCGTCGCGTTCTCGGCCGCCCACGTTGCACAGCATGTGGACGTCCCACGCGACCGCCGTCGGGGTTGGCAACAGGCGTTCCACCAGCAGGAGTTGAGCACCCGGGCGCATGGCGTCCGCGCAGCGGCTGAGGATCGTGAGGCAGCGGTCGTCGTCCCAGTCGTGGAGGACTCGGGAGAGGAGGTAGACGTCTCCGCCCTCCGGTACGGAGCGGGTGAAGTCGCCGGCTACGAAGGAACAGCGTTCGGTGAGTCGGGTGCGGGCGGCTTCCAGGGCGCGGGGGCGTTCGTACAGGACGCCCTCCAGGTGGGGGTGGGCCCGGAGCAACCGGCCCAGCAGCGCGCCGTTTCCGCCGCCTACGTCCACCACTCGCCGTGCCTTCGAGAAGTCGATCAGCGTGGGAACCGGGGTGAACATTTCCGCGCTGGCCGCCATCGCCCGGTGGAACAGGCCTCCCAGTTCGGGGTGTTGGGCGAAGTACGGGAAGTGGTGTTGGCCGTTGCGGTGGGCGAAGGCTTCCTCGCCGGTGCGCACGGAGTGGGTCAGGCCCGCGAAGGAGTCGTAGAACGGGCCCGCGTAGAGCCGGGCCAGGGGGTTCAGGGAGAACTCCGTCGCCGTGCGCAGGGGTTGGCCTGCCGCAGTGAGGTGGTAGGTGTCGTTCGATGCCGTCAGCAGGCCCAGCGTCGTCAGGTAGCGGAGCAGGCGGCGCAGCGCGTCCGGGTGCGTCGAGGTGAGGGTCGCCAGGCGTTCTGCCGGCATGCCGGGGTGGTCCGCCAAGTGGTCCGCGATGTTCAACTCGGCCATCGTGGCCACCGCTTGGGTGGCCCAGGCTCCGGTCATCACGGTGAGCAGGGTTGTCGTCGGGTCGGGGAGCGGGTCGTGGCGGCCGGGGAGGCGGAGTTCGAAGCGGCGGTGGGTTGCGGTGCGGTGGTAGAGGACGGTGACGTTCTCGTGGCCGTTGTAGCCGCCGCCGTCGGGGACCGCGCCGCCCCGCTCCTGGAGGAGGAGCCGTAGGCCTGCGGGGACGACCGGGCCGGGGGCCGTGACCGCGAAAGCGTGGTGGGACTCGTGTTCCGCCTCGCGTTCGTCGGCCGCCACCGCCTCCAGTGCCGAGTCGGGGGGTACGGGGAGCGCGAAGATCTCCACGCTGCGGGTGCCGGCCGCCACGTGCACGATGCCCACCGGGATGTCGGCGAGTTCCGGGCCGTAACGGCGGGTCAGGCGGTCGCGGACCACGACGCTCGGGGTGACCGGTCCCGGCTCGTGGCCGAGGCGGCGGAGTTCCTCACAGAGGCCGTCCAAGGAGTCCGGGAAGACCAGGACCGCTGTGTGGTCGAAGACCAAGTGGCGTGCTACGTCCGCCCGTTCGGCCGACGTGAGGGCCGGGAGGAGTTCGGCGAGGACCTGGTCCGTGTCGTGGGTCTCGACGTAGGCCGCCGCGCGCTGGATGCGCGCTGCGTCGGCTGCGGCGAGGCGTGCCTGTACGACGGGGAGGTTCATGAAGGGGTTCCCGGTGGATCGTGGGGACGGGAGACGGGAGACAAAAAAACGAGCGAGCGGGAGACGGGATCAGATGCCCGTGTAGTTCTCGGCGAAGAAGTCCTGGTGCGTGCGGGACGCGCGCAGGCTGTCCAGGCGGGCGTACTGGAGCGCGCGGCCGTAGCGGGCGTGGGCATCGACGGTGTCCTCGGCGGACGGGCCGTGCAGCAGGCCGCTCATCCAGTGCGAGAACTCGTGGGCCCGCCAGACGCGGGGCAGGCAGTCGGCCGCGTAGCGGGCGAGGTCGCTCTCGTCGGCGTGCTTCAGCGCCGACGTCAGTGACCGGGCGAGGCGTTCCGCCTGGAGTACGGCGAGGTTGGCACCCTTGGCGGCGGAGGGGCTGATGAGGCCGGCGGCGTCGCCCGCCAGCCAGAGGTGGCCCTCGCCGAGGGTGTCGAGTACGTCGGAACGCAGGTCGACGACCGCCTTCTCCAGGACCGGGCCGTCCTTGAGCCGGCCGAACTCGTCGACACGGAGCCGAATCGCCAGCTCGGTCCAGATGCGGTCCTCGTTCCAGTCGGCGGGGTCGGTTCCGCGCGGGCACTGGAGGTAGTAGCGCGTGACGGTCGCCGTGCGGGCCATGTGACCGGCGAATCCCCGTTCGTGCAGGGCGTATCCGACGGCTTCCATGCTCGGCGGGGCCTCGACCAGGACCGCGAGCCAGCTCACGCCGTGGTCCCAGCGGGCGGTGCGGGTCCCGTGGGCGGTCATGGTCGCGCGGGCGACCCCCCGGTGTCCGTCGCACCCGGCGACGTAGCGCCCGGTGACGTCCGTGCCGTCGGACGCCCGTACCCGGCCCTCGGAGATCTCCTCGACCTCCGTGTCGAAGCGGATCTCGCCGCCGCGTCGGAGGTATCCGGCGAGGAGGTCCCGTACCAACTCCTGCTGGGGGTAGACCGTGTGGACCTCGCCGCGCCCCAACTCGCCGTAGTCGAGGGTGAATTCACCCTGCTCGCTGCGGAAGAGGCAGGTCCGGTGGGTGTGCCCCCGGGCCAACAGCCCGTCCGCCAGCCCGTGTTGGGTGAGGAGGCGGACGGAGTGGGCGGCCAGGAATCCCGCTCTGGCCCGCCCCTCCACCGCCTCGCGTCCGCGCCGTTCCAGGATCACGCAGTCGATGCCGCGGTCCAGCAGCAGGTTCCCCAGGACGAGCCCCGCCGGGCC
>NZ_JBXVPZ010000240.1:0-14673 GCF_057961495.1 Streptomyces sp. P5F9
CTCCGGGGGCTGACGGAAGTTCGGGGTTCCCTCCCGGGGTTGATGAGAGTCGGGGTTTCGCGTCGGGGGTTGATGCGGGCTCGGGTTTCCGGCAGGTGGTCGACGAGGGGCCGGATGTCTCGCCGGTGGTTGCCGAAGGGGCTGCCGGCTCGTCGGCATTTGGCGAGGGCGTGCCCGTCGCACCGGAGGTCGCCGGGAGGCCGTCCGGCCCGTCGCCGGGAGGTGCGAAGGCGCCTGGTTCATCGCCGGTCGGTGAGCGGTCGCCTGGCCCCGTTCCGGTGGGTGAGAGGGTGCCCGGTTCGTGGCCGGTTGACGAGCGGCCGTCTCGTCCGTCGTCGGTTGGTGAGGGGGCGGCTGGTTCGCGGCCGGTTGCAGAGAGGCCGCCCGGTTCGACTCCGGTGAGTGAGGGGCCGTCCGGTTCGTCGTCGGCGGGCGGGAGGTCGCCCGGTTCGTCTCCGGTGGGGGAGAGGCCGTCCGTGGCCTCCCACCCCCTGACCGTCCAGGCGTCGCCCGGCCCCGGCTTCGGGCCCGCGCCGGTCTTCGCGCCTGGGTCCGTCCCGCCCGGTGGTGCCGGACCGGTGGGCGGGAGCGGGGTGCCGTCAGGGCGCCGTAGGGCAGTCGTCGTAGCGGCGATGTTGGTCGTGGCGGTCGCCGCGGGGCTGCTCGTGTGGCATCCATGGGCCGGTTCCGATCAGAAGGACGATGCCGGTGCTGGGGGATTCTCGCCGTCAACCGTGCGGTCGACCGCCGCCGCTTTTCCCGATGCCCCGTTGCTGGTCAGGATGGACACGGATCCTGGGTCGTCGACGTGTCACAGCGTGATCGGGCGTCGTGACTCCACCAGGGACGACCCGAAGAAGCTGATCGACGGGACGTGTGATGTGCTGCCGCAGTGGGCCCCCGATCACAAGTCGTTCGCGTTCACCCGCAACACCGGGCAGGAGTCGGCCGTTTGGACGGCCAACGCCGACGGTACCGACGTCCGCCGGGTCGCCGCGATCTCGGGTGGGCGGGTGTCGTGGTCGCCGGACGGGAAGAGGCTGGCCGTGCTGCGCAGGCAGGACGGGGTGCAGCAACTGTTCGTCGTGACCGTCGCGGACGGCTCCGCGCGGCAACTGACCACCGGGACCGCGAAGGTGGAGGACCCGGCGTGGTCCCCCGACGGCAAGCACATCGCCATCTGCCTTCAGAAGACGTCGGGTTGGCAGATCCACGTCGTCGACCCGGCGCGACCGGGGGCCGAGCCCCGGCAGGTCACCCACCAGTCCCGGCGGGCCCTCGACCCCGTCTGGTCCCCGGACGGCCGGTACTTCGCGTACACCGCCGGGGCGCCGAACGTGGGGACCGGGGGCGACATCCACATCGTCAAGGCGGACGGCACGGACGACCGGACGCTGGTGCAGACCGCCGCTCAGGAAATGGACCCGGTCTGGTCGCCGGACGGCAAGTGGGTGGCCTTCGTCCGGGGCCCCTTCGACCAGCCGGCGATCTGGGCCGTCCGCGCGGACGGCACGGGCGCACGCAGGCTCACCACCGGCAGCACGCCGGAGGGCCACCCCTCCTGGCGCTGACCTGCCTCTATGCTCGTTCCATGCCGGACATGCTGAGAGAGGTCACCGCGACCCGCTACATCGAGCCCCTCCGGTCCGGCGGTTCCGTGCCCGGACTCGTCGAGGCCGACGACCTCGGCACGTACGTCGTGAAGTTCACCGGCTCCGCGCAGGGCCGCAAGGCGCTGGTCGCCGAGGTGATCGTCGGGGAGCTGGCCCGCGCCCTCGGCCTGCGCTTCCCCGAGCTGGTGCTCGTGCACTTCGACCCGGCGATCGCCGACGAGGAGCCCCACCAGGAGGTACGGCACCTGCACAGCGCGAGCGCCGGCCTGAACCTCGGCATGGACTTCCTGCCGGGCGCCCGGGACTTCACCCCGGAGGTCGCCGCGCGCTGCACGCTCGACCCGCTGGAGGCCGGGAAGATCGTCTGGCTCGACGCGTTGACCGTCAACGTCGACCGCACGGTGCACAGTTCGAACCTGATGATCTGGCCCACGCTCGGCATCGCACCCCCGCGCCTGTGGCTCATCGACCACGGCGCCGCCCTCGTCTTCCACCACCGCTGGGACGGCGCCGACCCCGCGAAGTCCTACGACTTCCGCCATCACGCCCTCGGCCACTACGGCCCCGACACCCGTGCCGCCGACGCCGAGTTGGCCCCCAAGGTGACCGAGGAACTGCTGCGCCGCATCGCGGCCGAGGTGCCGGACGTCTGGCTGGCCGGCGAACCGGGCTTCGCGTCACCCGACGCCGTACGGGAGGCGTACGTCGCCTACCTCCACGCGCGCGTGGAGGCCTCCGCGGCCTGGCTCCCCACCGACTTCCCCAGCCGGGAGGAACGCGCCGCAGAGGAGGCCCTCCGCGCGGCGAAGACACAGCAGGGCCGCCCGAGTTGGCTCAAGCGGGTCCCCGACCTGCACGGCAGACCGGCGGCGGAACAGGATTGGTCGGTACACCTCGGATGACGGGAAGACGACGCGGATGACCCAACGAGTTCAGATCGAGTACTGCACCCAGTGCCGTTGGCTGCCGCGCGCGGCCTGGCTGGCACAGGAGTTGTTGACCACCTTCGAGACCGAGTTGACGGAGCTGTCACTGAAGCCCGGCACCGGCGGTGTCTTCGTCGTCCGCGTCAACGACGAGGTCGTGTGGGACCGCCGTGAGCAGGGCTTCCCGGAGCCGACGGCCGTGAAGCAGCTCGTACGCGACCGAGTGGCCCCGGACAAGTCCCTGGGCCACTCGGACACATGACGGTGCGTCAGCCCTTGAGCTGTTCGTACGCCGGCAGCGTCAGGAAGTCCGCGTAGTCGTCGTCGAGCGCGACCTCCAGGAGGAGGTCGTGGGCCTGCTGCCAGTGGCCCGCGGCGAAGGCGTCCGCGCCGATCTCGGCGCGGATGTTCTCCAGCTCCTCGGCGGCAACCTTCCGCGCCAGCTCGGGAGTTGCCTTCTCGCCGTTCTCGAACTCGACGCCCGCGTTGATCCACTGCCAGATCTGCGAGCGCGAGATCTCGGCGGTGGCCGCGTCCTCCATCAGGTTGAAGATGGCGACCGCACCGAGCCCGCGCAGCCACGCCTCGATGTAACGGATGCCCACCTGAACGGCGTTGACGAGTCCGGGGTACGTCGGCTTCGCGTGCAGCGAGTCCACGGCGATCAGGTCGGCCGCCTTGACGTCGACGTCCTCGCGCAGCCGGTCCTTCTGGTTCGGCTTGTCGCCGAGCACCGCGTCGAAGGAGGCCATGGCGATCGGCACCAGGTCCGGGTGGGCCACCCAGGACCCGTCGAAACCGTCCCCGGCCTCACGGTCCTTGTCCGCCTTGACCTTCTCGAACGCGACCTTGTTGACCGCCTCGTCACGACGGGACGGGATGAACGCCGCCATGCCGCCGATCGCGTGCGCCCCGCGCTTGTGGCAGGTGCGGACGAGGAGTTCGGTGTAGGCCCGCATGAACGGGGCGGTCATCGTCACCGCGTTGCGGTCCGGGAGGACGAACCTGGGCCCGCCGTCACGGAAGTTCTTCACGATGGAGAACAGGTAGTCCCAGCGGCCCGCGTTCAACCCCGAGGCGTGGTCGCGGAGTTCGTAGAGGATCTCCTCCATCTCGTACGCGGCCGTGATCGTCTCGATCAGGACGGTCGCGCGGACGGTGCCCTGCGGGACGCCGACGTAGTCCTGCGCGAAGACGAACACGTCGTTCCACAGCCGGGCTTCGAGGTGCGACTCGGTCTTCGGGAGGTAGAAGTACGGGCCCTTGCCGAGATCGAGCAGCCGTTGCGCGTTGTGGAAGAAGTACAGCCCGAAGTCCACGAAGGCGCCCGGGACCTGCTCACCGTCCACCAGGAGGTGACGCTCGTTGAGGTGCCAGCCGCGCGGCCGCATCACGACCGTCGCCAGCTCGTCCTCGGCCTTCAGGGCGTACGACTTACCGGAGTCGGGGTCGGTGAAGTCGATCGCGCGGGTGTAGGCGTCGATCAGGTTGAGCTGGCCCGTGACGACGTTCTCCCAGGTCGGCGCGGAGGCGTCCTCGAAGTCCGCGAGCCAGATCTTCGCGCCCGAGTTGAGGGCGTTGATCGTCATCTTGCGGTCGGTCGGGCCGGTGATCTCGACGCGCCGGTCGTTCAGGGCGGCGGGGGAGGGGGCCACCTTCCAGGAGTCGTCCGCGCGGATCGCGGCGGTCTCCGGGAGGAAGTCGAGGGTGGAGGTGCGGGCGATCTCCGCGCGGCGCTCGGCCCGGCGGGCGAGGAGTCCGGCCCTGCGGGGCGTGAACCGGCGGTGCAGCTCTGCGACGAAGGCGAGGGCCTCGGCTGTGAGGACCTCGTCCTGCCGGGGCAGGGGCTCGGCGTCGACGACGACCGGCGAGGACGGCGCTGGTGCGGACATGAACTGTCACTTCCTTCAGCGTGGCACCGGGTGCCAGGTGACCCGGGTAGGGCTGGGAGCACCCGAGGGGCCGTCGGGCGCTTCTGAACAGTGGATACTAGTTTCCTCATTGTGGAAGTTCAATGGTTTGTTGACGTCGAGATTCTCCGGATCGAGCCAAAGTGGCGCTCAGTGCCACTCCGCTCACTCAAGGTGGACGAGATCCGCCTCAGTGTCGATGTCGTACGGCTGCGCCGCATCTCCGCACTCGACGAGCGTGATCGCGTCCGCGTGTGCCTTGAGGTACGCCCGCGCTCCCCGGTCCCCGGTCGCGCTCGCGGCGATCCCGGCCCAGTGCGCGGCACCGAAGAGCACCGGATGCCCGCGTACCCCGTCGTAGGCGGCCGAGACGAGAGAGTCCCCGTCCGTGAATCCGGCGAGCACCCGCGCGACCGCCTCCGCGCCGATCCCGGGCTGGTCGACGAGCGACACGAGCGCCGCCCGCGCCCCCGTACCCGCGAGCGAGTCGAGCCCCGCCCGCAGCGAGGACCCCATTCCCTGCTCCCACTCCGGGTTCTCCACGACCACGCACCCGGTCAGCTCCGCCTGCTCCCGTACGGCGTCGGCGCGCGCCCCCAGGACCACATGGACGCGGCTGAGGCCGGCCGCGCGCAGCACCCCGACCGCGTGCTCCACGAGGGGCCGCCCCCGGTGTCGTAGGAGCGCCTTGGGCCGCCCGCCGAGCCGCCGGCCACCGCCTGCGGCGAGGAGCAGCCCGGCGACCTGGTCTTCGTTTCGCGTCATACGTCCTGCATACCTGACCGGGCGGCGACGGCACGGAATCCTCCGACTTAATTTCGGTCCGTGGAGTGGCGCACCCCGTACCGGGTGGCGTTTACTGGCCCGCGTCCCTCGGCGCCCGACCAGTGTTGCGGGGTGCGCGCGGCGGGATCACAAAGTTCTTGCGCACGACGGCGTGCGAGGGGGGAGAGCTGTGTTGCGGAGCTTGGGGCAGAGGCCAGTGACCGGCAGCGACGAGGATCCGAGGGTGGCGGAACTGCGGACCGCGGTGTCCCGGTTGCGCCGCGAACTCGCCGCGCATCCGGCCGAGTTCCCCGACCGTGTCATCGCCGAGGACGAACTCGCGGCGCTGGCCGCGATGACCATCGACGGCATCCCCGAAATCCCGCGCCTGCGCCGCTCGTTGCTCCTGATCGCCGGTGCGATCGGGTCCGTGAGCGCGCTGACGAGGGGTCTGTCGGACGTGCGCGATGCGGTGGACCTGTTTGGTCAACCCCGGGGCGGGCAGGGCTAGTTCACGACAACGGGCGCGCGGGGAACGCTCCTCGGTAGCCCGCGTCCCCCGACCGATGCTCGAACTCCCCGCACAGCCAGGTCTCCTGGACGAACTCGGTGTGCTCGTCCCAGACGGCGAAGATGCCCCTCGGGCCGAACTTGCCGTCCACCTGCCGGTAGCGGTCCTTGGCGTCACGGAAGCAGGCCAGCCCCGCCATGAGTCCGTTGCCCGCCGGGTTGTAGTCGGACCAGGCGCACGCGACGCAGGCCCGGAGCCGGACGCCTGCCGGAAGAAGGCGCTGGATGTCGGTCAGCGCCGACTCGAAGTCCCCTTGGCCGTCCCTGCTCCGGTACGTGTGCCCGTCGAGGCGCAGAGTGGTCGTCAGTGTCTCCGCGTCCAACCCCCTGCCCGGTCTTCGCGGAGCCCCGAGCCGCAACTCGCAGTCCAGTACGGCCGTTCGTACGTCCTGCCCCTCCACCGCGACGGACAGCGGCACCTCCCACTCCAGGAGGCAGGAGCACAACGCTCCGTCGAAGAAGGCGAACGGCCCCTCCGGCGGCTCGCCGCCGAGCGCGCCGAGGTCGTCCATAGAGCTGCCCTCGAAGTGGACGCCCCGGATCGTCGTGCGGATCAGCTCCCGGCCGTCCGACTCGCAGACGATGTCCTCGCTGCCGTGCCGGTCGGTGTACCGGCCGGGCCAGTGCTGTATGCCGCTCACGCCGGGTTCTGGCTGGCCAGTGCCTCCGACAGTTCGCCGGCCACCTGCTGGAGCACCGGCACGATCTTGTCGGTCGCCGACTCGGTGACCCGGCCCGCCGGGCCCGAGATCGAAATCGCGGCTGCGGTGGGGGAGTTGGGCACGGAGACGGCGAGGCAGCGCACGCCGATCTCCTGCTCGTTGTCGTCGATCGCGTAGCCGAGACGGCGCACGTCCTCCAGCGCCGCGAGGAAACCGTCGGGCGTGGTGATCGTCTTCTCGGTGGCCGCGGGCATGCCGGTACGGGCGAGCAGCGCGCGCACCTCGTTGTCCGGGGTGTTGGCGAGCAGGGCCTTGCCGACGCCGGTGGAGTGCGGCAGGACGCGCCGGCCGACCTCGGTGAACATGCGCATCGAGTGCTTGGACGGCACCTGTGCGACGTACACGATCTCGTCGCCGTCGAGCAGCGCCATGTTCGCCGTCTCGCCGGTCTCCTCGACCAGCCGCGCGAGGTAGGGGCGGGCCCAGGTGCCGAGCAGCCGGGACGCGGACTCGCCGAGGCGGATCAGGCGCGGGCCGAGCGCGTACCGGCGGTTCGCCTGCTGGCGGACGTAACCGCAGACCACGAGCGTGCGCATCAGGCGGTGGATGGTGGGGAGCGGCAGGCCGCTGCTCGCGGAGAGTTCGCTCAGGCCGACCTCACCGCCCGCGTCGGCCATCCGCTCCAGCAGGTCGAAGGCGCGTTCCAGGGACTGGACACCGCCCGTGGTGGACTTGGTGGAGTCGGTGCTGCTCACGCTGGACGGCGGCACGGCGCGTTCCTTTCGGCACGGGCGGGAAGGGCTGAAGCCTACCCGGGGGTCGGTTGACTCCCCGCCTGTGCGTAGCTACGTTCTGCTTGCCGGAAGTTTAATTCCGCTTTGTGGAAACGTCCAGAGTGTGCGCCTGAGGCGCATCGTGGAGATGTGTGCTCTTGACGGTACGGGAGCGGGAGTGAAGACTCCTTCAACAGAACGTTGAATTCCGTTACGTGGAAGTAAATCCCGTTTCCCGGAAGTAACAACGGCGGCAGAGAGAGGGGTCCGGGTGTCCGACGCTGAACTGGTGGTGCGCTCCACACGTGTCATCACTCCCGAGGGGACACGTGCGGCGGCGGTCGCGGTCGCCGGGGGGAAGATCACGGCCGTCCTCCCGTACGACGCCCAAGTCCCGTCCGGAGTACGGTTCGAGGACTTCGGCGACGACGTCCTGCTGCCCGGCCTGGTCGACACCCATGTGCATGTGAACGACCCCGGCCGCACCCACTGGGAGGGCTTCTGGACCGCCACGCGCGCGGCGGCGGCCGGCGGCATCACCACCCTGATCGACATGCCGCTCAACTCCCTCCCGCCGACGACGACGGTCGACAACCTCCGTACGAAGCAGCAGGTCGCCGCGGAGAAGGCCCACATGGACGTCGGCTTCTGGGGCGGTGCCCTGCCTGACAACGTCAAGGACCTGCGTCCGCTGCACGACGCCGGCGTGTTCGGCTTCAAGGCGTTCCTGTCCCCGTCCGGCGTGGACGAGTTCCCGCACCTCGACCAGGACCAACTCGCCCTGGCCCTCGCCGAGATCGCCGGTTTCGACGGCCTGCTCATCGTCCACGCGGAGGACCCGCACCACCTCGAAGCGGCCCCGCAGCAGGGCGGCCCCAAGTACGCCGACTTCCTCGCGAGCCGCCCGCGCGACGCCGAGGACACGGCCATCGCCGGGCTGATCGCGCAGGCGAAGCGGCTCAACGCGCGCGTACACGTCCTGCACCTGTCCTCGTCCGACGCGCTCCCGCTCATCGCCGCCGCCAAGGCCGAGGGCGTCCGCATCACGGTGGAGACGTGCCCCCACTACCTGACCCTCACGGCGGAGGAAGTCCCGGACGGCGCAAGCGAGTTCAAGTGCTGCCCGCCCATCCGCGAGTCCGCCAACCAGGACCTGCTGTGGCAGGCACTGGCCGACGGCACGATCGACTGCGTGGTGACGGACCACTCACCATCAACCGCGGACCTGAAGACCGACGACTTCGCCACCGCGTGGGGCGGCATATCCGGCCTCCAGTTGAGCCTCGCCGCCGTGTGGACGGAGGCGCGCAAGCGCGGCCACGACCTCACGGACGTCGTCCGCTGGATGTCGTCAAGGACCGCGCAGCTGGCGGGACTTGACCAGAAGGGCGCCATCGAGGTGGGCCGCGACGCCGACTTCGCGGTCCTCGCCCCCGACGAGACGTTCACTGTCGACCCGGCGGCCCTCCAGCACCGCAACCGCGTCACGGCGTACGCCGGCAAGACCCTCAGCGGCGTCGTGAAGTCGACCTGGCTGCGCGGCGAACGCATCGTGCTGGACGGCGAGTTCACCGGTCCGAAGGGACAACTCCTGGTCCGTACCCCCTGATCCGATCCACCGCACCCGCAGCGGCCTACTTCTGAAAGGCAGATCAGTGACGGCGATTCCCACTTTCACCGGCGACGCGAACCCCTACGGAGGCGGTGACCCGTACGCGGACTACCGCACGGCCGACTTCCCCTTCACCCAGTACGCCAACCTCGCCGACCGGCAGCTCGGCGCCGGTGTCATCGCCGCCAACGACGAGTTCTTCGCCCAGCGCGAGAACCTCCTCGTGCCCGGACCCGCCGAGTTCGACCCCGAGCACTTCGGCCACAAGGGCAAGATCATGGACGGCTGGGAGACCCGCCGTCGCCGCGGCGCCTCGGCGGACCACCCCTGGCCGACGGCGGAGGACCACGACTGGGCACTGGTCCGCCTGGGCGCGCCGGGAGTCATCAGGGGCATCGTGGTGGACACGGCCCACTTCCGCGGCAACTACCCGCAGGCGGTGTCGGTGGAGGGCACCTCGCTCCCGGGCTCGCCGTCCCCCGAGGACCTGCTCGCCGACGACGTGAAGTGGACGCCCCTGGTACCGCGCACGCCGGTCGGCGGCCACGCGGCGAATGGTTTCTCCGTCTCGGCCGAACAACGCTTCACCCACCTCCGCGTCAACCAGCACCCCGACGGCGGCATCGCCCGCCTCCGGGTCCACGGCGAGGTCGTCCCCGACCCCAACTGGCTCGCGGCGCTGGGCACGTTCGACGTGGTCGCCCTGGAGAACGGCGGCTCCGCCGAGGACGCCTCCAACCTCTTCTACTCACCTGCGAGCAACACCATCCAGCCCGGCCGCTCCCGCAAGATGGACGACGGCTGGGAAACCCGCCGTCGCCGCGACCAGGGCAACGACTGGATCCGCTACCGCCTGGCCGCCCAGTCCCAGATCCGCGCCGTCGAGATCGACACGGCGTACCTGAAGGGCAACAGCGCGGGCTGGGCATCGGTATCGGTACGGGACGGCGAGACCGGCGACTGGACGGAAATCCTTCCGCGCACCCGCCTCCAGCCCGACACGAACCACCGCTTCGTCCTGCCGACTCCGGCGATCGGGACGCACGCGCGTGTGGACATCTATCCCGATGGTGGGATCTCGCGGTTGCGGTTGTTCGGCTCGCTGACGGAGCAGGGGGCGGCGGGGCTGGCCGCGAGGCATCAGGAGCTGGGCGGCTGACGCAGGCTGCCACATGCCGGAGGGGCTGATGTTCAGCCCGTCCGGCGTCTATGGAACCGAGACGGCCACCCGCTACGTTCTCCTCTCGTGACCCTTCAGCAAGAAATCGTCGGCAACGCCATGCAGATGGCGGTCGTCAACCTGAACCCCGGCCAGACCGTGTACTGCGAGGCCGGAAAGTTCCTCTTCAAGACGACGAACGTGACCATGGAGACCCGCCTGAGCGGCCCGTCGGGCGGCGGCCAGCAACAAGGCGGCGGCTCAGGCGGCGGCATGGGCGGCATGCTCCGCCAGGCCATGGGGACGGCCATGCAGGTCGGCCAGCGCGCGCTCGCCGGTGAGTCGCTGGCGTTCCAGTACTTCACCTCCCAGGGCGGCGAGGGCACCGTCGGCTTCGCGGGCGTGCTCCCCGGCGAGATGCGCGCCCTGGAGCTGAACGGCACACGCGCGTGGTTCGCGGAGAAGGACGCCTTCGTGGCCGCCGAGTCCACCGTCCAGTTCGGCATCGCCTTCCAGGGCGGCCGCACCGGCATGAGCGGCGGCGAGGGCTTCGTCCTGGAGAAGTTCACCGGCCACGGCACCGTGATCATCGCCGGCGCGGGCAACTTCATCGACCTGAACCCGGCCGACTTCGGCGGCCGCATCGAGGTCGACACCGGCTGCCTCGTCGCCTTCGAGGAGGGCGTCCAGTACGGCGTCCAGCGCATCGGCGGCCTCAACCGCCAGGGCCTGATGAACGCCGTGTTCGGCGGCGAGGGCCTGTCCCTGGCCACCCTGGAGGGCAACGGCCGCGTCATCCTCCAGTCCCTCACCATCGAGAGCCTCGCCAACGCCCTGAAGAAGGCCCAGGGCGGCGACAAGCAGGGCCCGACGGGCGGCATGTTCTCGACCCACGCCGGGTGAGAAGCCGTAGCTGAAGACCGAGAGAAGCCGTAGCGAAGACCGAGAGACGCCGTAGCGAGGACCGATGAGTTGCGGGGGCCCGCGGGGTCTGAGCTGATGACACCATCCGCTCCCGCAGCAGGAAGCAGGCACCCGACATGGGCAAGCTCGTCTCCACTCTCTTCGTCACCCTCGACGGCGTCTACCAGGGCCCGGGCGGCCCCGAGGAGGACACCCGCGGCGGCTTCGAGCACGGCGGCTGGAGTTTCGTCTACGGCGACGACGACTTCGGCCGGTTCGTGGTCGAGGTCTTCGACCGCTCCGGCGCCTATCTGCTCGGCCGTCGTACGTACGACATCTTCGCCGGGTACTGGCCGGACAAGACCGACCCCGCCGACCCGATCGCCTCCAAGCTGAACGCCCTGCCGAAGTACGTCGTCTCGTCGACCGTCACCGACCCCTCCTGGGCCGGCACGACCGTCCTCAGCGGCGATCTCGCGAAGGAGGTCACCGACCTCAAGGAGCGCACCGAGGGCGAACTCCAGGTGCACGGCAGCGGCGCCCTCGTCCGGTCCCTCCTCGCGCTCGGCCTCGTCGACACGCTCCACCTGGTGACCTTCCCGGTCGTGCTCGGCAGCGGCCTGCGCCTGTTCCCCGAGGGCACCGAGCCCATGGCCTTCCGGCACACGGGCGGGCGCGTCACCAGCACCGGCGTCTCCATCCAGTCGTACGACCTGGCGGGCCGCCCGACCTACGGCTCGTACGCGGACGCCGATGCGGAAAACGCCTAGTCAGCCGAGGTTCGCGCCGGTACGGTGATCGTTCCGTGTGGCAGCCACCGATGTCTCCACCCCTTCGCCGGAGACCGGGAGAGCCGCCCCCATGTCCTCGATCGCCGTACCGCGCACCGCCTTGCCCCGCCGGGCCTGGCTCACCGACCTGCCCGTCCTGCTGGTCGCGGTGGTCTGGGGCGCCAGCTATCTCGCGTCCAAGGACATCACCACGGCCCGCACGGTCCTCGCCGTCCTGGTCCTGCGCTTTGCCCTCGTGCTGCCCGTCCTCGCGGTCGTGGGCCACCGCTCGCTGCGCGCTCTCACGGCCGCCCAGTGGCGCGGCGCGGGTCTGCTCGGGCTGATCCTCGCCGGGATCTTCCTCCTGGAGACCTACGGCGTCGTCCACACCTCGGCGACCAACGCGGGCCTGATCATCAGCCTCACCATGATCTTCACCCCGCTCGCCGAGGCCGCCGTGACCCGCACCCGGCCCTCCGGTGCCTTCCTCGGCGCGGCAGCCCTCTCCGTGCTCGGCGTGCTGCTGCTGACCCAGGGCGCCGGCTTCTCCCGCCCCTCCCTCGGCGACCTCCTCATGCTGCTCGCGGCGCTGGCCCGCACCCTGCACGTCCTCGCCATGTCCCGCACCAGGTCGGTCCAGGGCGCCGACGCGCTGCCCCTGACCACTGTCCAACTCGCCACCGCCGTCGCGGTGTTCGCGATCCTGTCGACCGGCGCCGACGCCACACCCTGGGAAACGGCCGCCGATTTCGGGCCACGCGAGTGGGCCGGGCTGCTGTTCCTGTCCGCGTTCTGCACCCTGTTCGCCTTCTTCGTACAGATGTGGGCCGTACGCCGGACCTCGCCCTCCCGGGTCAGCCTGCTGCTCGGCACCGAGCCGCTGTGGGCCGCCGCCGCCGGTATCGCGCTCGGCGGCGAACGGCTCGGCGCGTTCGGGCTGGCGGGCGGCGTCCTCGTACTTGTGGGGACCGCGTGGGGGCGCGGGGCCGCACGTTAACTCCCGGAAAACTCATCGGACTTGACGGGAAAATCTGCAGAGTTGTCATTGACATGCCACTGTCTACGCGCGTCATCATGGAGCCATGAGATTCCCCCCACGCGCTACTCGCATCGGAGCCGCAGCCGCTCTCCTGTCCGCCCTCGTCGTGGGCGGCACCGTCGCCACCGTGACTCCGGCCGCCGCCGCGGTCGGCAGCATCTGCTACAGCGACCTGCCCTCGCAGGCCTACGACACGCTCGACCTGATCGCGTCGAACGGCCCCTTCCCCTACTCGCAGGACGGTGTCGTCTTCCGGAACCAGGAAGGAGTCCTGCCCTCGCAGTCGTCGGGCTACTACCACGAGTACACGGTCAAGACGCCCGGCTCGTCCACGCGCGGAGCTCGCCGCATCGTCACCGGTGAGAAGTCCCAGGAGGACTACTACACCTCGGACCACTACGTCACGTTCGACCTGATCAACTTCGGCTGCTGAGCCGAACGACCAGCTGCACCACTGCTCGCCCCTCGCCCCGCGGCTCCCCCCCCACGATCACGGGCCGCGGGGCGAGGCATGTCCGCCGAAAGTCTGTGATGGCGCGACTTTGGTCGCCGTTCCCCCGCACGGGGTGGGTGACCGAGCCCGGTGACGCATAGATTTGTCGACCGTGACCGGAGACAGGACCGCGCAGGTACCGCAGGCGTTCGCGGGGCGCCGATGGCTGCTGCCGTCCGCCGTGGCCGACGAACTCGACCCCGACGCCGAACGGCGCGGACGGCCCCGCCGTACCGCACGCGACTGGGTCGTCGACACCTGCTGCTTCCTGCTGGCCGTGGGCATCGGACTCACGGCCGTGAAGACCCTCGACAGCGACACCGCGACCCCGCACTCCCTCGCCGTCGTGGACCAGTTCTTCGGGGTCCTCGCCTGCGGCGCGGTGTGGCTGCGCCGCCGCTGGCCGCTCGGTCTCGCGGTCGCGATGGTCCCCGTCGGCTTCGTGTCGAACACGGCGGGCGGCGCCGCCATGGTCGCCGTGTTCACCCTCGCCGTGCACCGCCCCTTCCGCTACGTCGCCTGGATCGGCGGCGTCCAACTCGCCCTGGCCCCGCTGTTCTTCTGGCTGCGCCCGGACCCCGACCTGCCGTACGCCGGCGCGGTCGTGTTCACCGAACTGCTCACCCTCACCGTCATCGGCTGGGGCATGTTCGTCCGCTCCAAGCGGCAGCTCATGCTGAGCCTGCGCGACCGCGCCCGGCGCGCCGAGACGGAGGCGGAACTGCGCGCCGAGCAGGCCCAGCGGCTCGCCCGCGAGGCCATCGCCCGCGAGATGCACGACGTGCTCGCCCACCGGCTGACCCTGCTGAGCGTGCACGCGGGCGCGCTGGAGTTCCGCCCGGACGCGCCCCGCGAGGAGATCGCGCGGGCGGCCGGTGTCATCCGCGAGAGCGCCCACGAGGCGTTGCAGGACCTGCGGGAGATCATCGGCGTCCTGCGCGCGGGCGAGCCCGACGACACGGGCCGCCCGCAGCCCACGCTCGGCGCCCTGGACGCGCTGGTCACCGAGTCCCGCGAGGCCGGCATGAAGGTCACCCTCGCCAACCGGGTCACCGACCCCGCCGCGGTCCCGGCCTCGGTCGGCCGCACCGCCTACCGCATCGCCCAGGAGGCCCTCACCAACGCCCGTAAACACGCCCCGGGCACGGAGGTCACGGTGACGGTCACCGGCACCCCGGGCGACGGCCTGGTGATCGCCGTGCGCAACCCGGCCCCGGAGGGCGAGGTGCCCCATGTTCCCGGCTCCGGCCAGGGGTTGATCGGCCTGACCGAGCGGGCGACGCTGGCAGGCGGACGACTGGAACACGGGCCGGAGGAGAGCGGCGGATTCCGGGTACGGGCGTGGCTGCCGTGGGGGTGAGTCCCGTCCGGCGCCACGGGTAACTCCCGTACTGCGCAAGGAGGATGGGGGCCGCTCCCTGAAGTCACCGCTTCTGTGTTCGCCGCCGGCCTGCGGACGGGGGGTGCGGCGGGGGAGT
>NZ_JBXVPZ010000241.1:0-14623 GCF_057961495.1 Streptomyces sp. P5F9
CGGTGCCGGGGTGGGCATGGGGGCAAGTTCCCGGACTGCGGCGGCTGGAGTCCATCGAGACCGGCGGGGGTTCGCTACGGTCGCTGGTCGTCATCCCGTTCACGTTGTGGGCCCGCGGGCGGTTGCGGCGGGCCGGTGTTCTGCGTCCCGTGCGGTCGCGTGATGTGGCACGGGGGCTGGCGTTCGCCGTGGTGGCCACGGTCGGGACGCATGCCGTTGCGCGGTGGTTGCCGCGCCGGGGGCGAACGGTGTCCCGACTCGATCGGAGTGGTTGAACTCCCCGCGGTACTGCGGAGGTTCGCGTCGAGGCTGAGAGCGCGCTGTTCGACTGCTGGGAGCACGTGCAGCGGAACCTCGGAGACCTTGTGCAGTGCGGGAATGTGTCGGTCGCCATGGGCGCGTCCGCGGTCGTAGTGGGTTCTGGCGCCGGGGAACCGGCTGGCCAGGAGCAGGGACGAGCAGCGGATGTGTACGGCGCGGGTCGGCGCGGACGGTGCGTGGCGCTGTCAGGAGTTCGCGCCGGCGGCGGCGCTGTTGCGGCGGCGCCGGAGGACGATCGCCAGGGTGGCGATCACGGCGATCCCCGCGGCGGACACGGCGGTCCAGATCGCCGTGCTGTCGTGCAGTCCGGGGGACGCGGCCAGCGGGATGACCGCCTGGTCGTTGCGGGGGGTCCGGTCGAACGGGTTGGACGTGCGTATGGTGCCCTTCGCGCCGGGGACCTGGCGGTCGATGCGGATCTTGAACCCGATGACGGTCGTCCCTCCTTCGTGCCGTACCTCGGAGAACCCGTCGTAGCCGATCTCACAGACGAACGCCCCGCCGTGCTTCTTCGGCCGTGCGCACGCCCAGTCGCCGCCGTCGTCCTCGAAGGTGTACGGGATGGAGGTCACCGTGGTGCCTTCCGGCGGCACCACCTCGAAGCGGCCCAGTGTCTCCGCGCTCAATGGCCGTCCGGGTCCGTTGTCGCGCACCCCCAGCCGGACGGTCACCGTGTCGCCGACCCGGCCTCGGACGGTCGCGGTCACCGGCTGGTAGTCGACCTGCACGGTGGTCGTGGCCTTGACGTACCCGGTGTCGCCGGTGAGGCCGCGGTCCGCCGTCCTGGTGAGGGTCAGCGGGGGTTCGGTACCGCGCACCGTGAGTTCGGCGGGGCGCTCGGGTTCGGACGACCAGGTGTAGGAGAGGGTGCCCAGCAGCTTTCCGGCGGCGGCCGTGTAGCGGACCGGGGCACTGGTGCGGTAGGCCGTGTGAGGTGCGGCCTTGGTGGCGAACTCACACCACGCCGCGGTGGAGGAGGTGTCGAAGTAGCAGTTGTCGGGGCGCGAGGTCAGCAGCAGCCCGTCGTCCACGGAGATACGGAGCGCGACACCCTGTTCCGCCGTGAAACCGCTGTGGTTCGCGAACCGGGGCGTCGTGTTCCGGGACGCGCCCGGCGCCACCGCCTTCACCGACTCGTCGTCCGCCGGGGTGTGGAGCGAAGGTCCGACCACGGTCATCCGGGTGGTCCCGGTCACCGGTGCCGCGTTGTCCGCGACAACGGTGTACGTCAGCGTCCCGCTGTCGCCCGGCTCGACGCCGTCCACGCCGTTGAGGGTGAAAGGGTTGTTGGACTCGCCGTCACCGTTCTGCACGTCGCCGTAGGCGCAGGTGAACACCGGGCCATCCTGGGTGCAGTTCCCACCGCCGCCCTTGCCCGCCCGGGCGACGCCGTCCAACCCCGAGGTGTCCACGGTGACCCTGACGTCGCGGGCCGGGCCCGCGTCACTGCGTTCCACGGCGACAGGGACGCCGAAGTCGCTGTTCGCGGCCTCGGCACCCTCGTCGGCGCTGTACATCCGGAAGGCCGCTGGGACTTCGACCCGCAGGGAGACCCGGCCGGAGTCGTCGGCCACCGCGGGGATCGTGGGCATCGCGGGCATCGCCACCGAGGCGAGAACGGCGACAAGGCAGGCCGTCAGGGCGGAAAGGCGGCGCCTGGTGATCAGTACCCGTCGAAGCATGCGGGCACTATGCCAGCGGGCGTCGGTGGCCATCATCCCGGCCCCTGCTGCGCGGCAGTTGTCGCCGTCGGCGCAGGAGGCGCTTCGCATGCGGGCGGTGGCCGCGCCGGCGGCGGGGCGGGAGCGCGAGGATGTTGAGGATGTTGCCGCGGTGTTCCAGGTGTCTCTGAAGGCAATGGACACGTGGTGGGCGAAGTGGCTCGCGGGTGGACGTGGGGCCCTGGTGGCGCAGCCCCGCGGGCGCCGGGCCGGCGTGGGAAATCTGATCGCGAAGCTGTACAGGCGTGTCGACGATCGGGCTCCCCGCGGATCGCGAGGAGCCCGACCCGGCACCGCTGCCTACCAGATCGCCTCGACCCACTCCGGGTGGTCGATGAACGGGTTCCGGTTGTGCTGGTACGTGCTGTAGATGACCTCGTTGCGCTTCTCCTCGAAGGCGCTCGGCGGGTCCGCCTCGTTCCACGCCTTGAGGACGGAGAGCTTGCCCATGTAGGGGTTGCTGCCGTTGCCGACCTTCTCGTTGGGCTCCAGGTCGGCGAAGCCGTCGTCACCCTCGTAGCGCACGGCCATGTAGAGGATCATGCGGGCCACGTCACCACGGTCCGCCGCGCGCGGCGCGAAGGAGTCGGAGTCGACGGTGCTGCCGCCGCCGTTGGTGACCGCGCTGCCGCCGTTGTCGAAGTCCAGGTTCCCGCGGATGCTGTTGACCTGGACGTCCGCGGGACGCAGGTGGTGCAGGTCGGTGCCGGGACCGGTCACCTCGCCGAAGTCGCCGTGGGACTTGGCCCAGGTGTGCTCGCGGTTCCAGTCGCCGACGTCGCCGCCGTTGAGGGACTTGGCGCGGGAGACACCGCTGTACAGCAGGATCACGTTGTTGCTGTTGTTCGGGTCCTGGTCGGTGGCCTTCAGCGCGTCCCAGACCGCGGAGTACGAGATCTTCGTCTGGCTGCTGATGATCGTGTGCAGCGAGGACTTGAGGCTGGTGCCCGTCTTGCCGACCGCGTTCTTGTAGTACGTCGCGTCGTACGCAGTGGTCGTGGCCGACGCCGGGGTCGCGGTCAGGGCCGGCGCGGCGAGGCCGACCAGGACGGCGGCGGTCGTCAACGCCACCGATTTCCAGCGGTGGATCCGTGTCCCAAGCATAAAGAGTGTCCCATCTACGCGGGTTGAATGGGGCGGCAATCGGGAGCGTGACATGTTCATGCGGTCGAGTAAATAAACGGGACGTGTCGATCCGGTGACCTGACGCGACAATTTGCCCTGTGTCTACGCGAGTTGACAGCGTGGCGTGGCAGGTCGGCATGCCAAAACGGCCCCCGACCGTGAGGTCAGGGGCCGTTGGCCGTTCGCTGTCGCCTACGTCGGTGTCACTTCACGTCCGACGGGTCCAGCCGGTACAGCGTCGACGTGCTGGTCGTGGAGGTCGAAGAACTCGAACTCGTCTCCGTCGACGCGCTCTTGTCGTACGCGCTCTCCTTCACCGCCGTCGCGTTCTTCTGCACCCACGCGGTGATCTCGGTGTTCAGGGAGCTGTTGCCGCCCATCCCGCCGCCGCCGAGCTGGATGTAGTGCAACTCGCCCTTCTTCACCAGCTCCTTGAGCTTGGCGAGGGTCATCGCCTTGTCGGAGCCGGTGAAGCCCCACATGGAGATGACGGGCTTGTGGGTGCTGAGGATCAGCTGGCCCGCGCTCTGCGAATTGGACACCGCGAGCAGCCACTTGGCGCCGTCCTGGTTCTTCTCCAGGTACGAGATGAGCGCGCTGGACGTGGTGCCGCCCATGCCGCCCCCGCCGCCGAAGCCGCCGCGCGTACCGCCGGTGGCGCCGCCCGGAGCCGTACCGGTGCCGCCCGAGGCCGTACCGCCAGGAGCCGTACCGCCGCCGGGGAACTCCCCGGTGGTACCGCCCTGTTGGCCGCCCGTCGCGCCGCCGGCCGCGCCACTCGGCGCCCCGCTCGGTGCGCCGCCGCCCTGCGGTACCTCACCGGTGCCGCCGCCACCCGGGGTCATCCCGCCGGGAGCCTCGCCGCCGGCCTGGGCGCCGCCGCCCATCTCGCCGCCCCGCTCGCCGCCGAAGCCGCCCCGGTTGCCGCCGGGCGCACCGCCGCCGCCGAAGCCGCCGCCGGTGGACGGGCCCGCCGTCGGGTTGGAGCCGCCCATGCCGCCGCCCGTACCGCTCGACGCGGCCGGGGTCACGGCGTACGCCGTCGGACCGGCGAGCGCGGCGATGATCGCCGCCGCGATGGACGCGGTGAGGAGCCGGGTCCGGTTGCCGGAGCGGAAGACGAACAGGCCCACGATCGCGAGAACCATCAGCACGCCGATCGTCGGCCACAGCCAGGTGTTCCAGCCGGAGGCCCGGCGAAGGACGACGATCGCCCAGATCCCGGTGACCCCGAGACCGGCGGGCAGGACCCAGGACCAGCGGGCGTCACCGCTGCGGAACGCGCGCCACAGCAGCACGCCGCCGCCACCGCACAGGGCCGCGATGCCCGGGGCGAGCGCGGTCGTGTAGTACGGGTGCATCGTGCCCTGGGCCATGCTGAACGTGACGTAGTGCAGCAGGGTCCAGCCGCCCCACATGACCAGCGCGGCGCGCGTCGCGTCGGTGCGCGGGGCGCGGCCGACCAGGACCAGGCCGGCGATCAGGGCGATGGCCGAGAAGGGGATCAGCCAGGAGATCTGGCCGCCGAGGATGTCGTTGAACATACGGCCGAGGCCCGCGGTGCCGGCGAACGTACCGCCGCCTCCGCCACCACCCGCGCCTCCGCCGCCGTTGCCCTCGCCGCCGAACACGCGGCCGAAGCCGTCGTAGCCCATGATCAGGTCCCAGGCGGTGCCGTCGGTCGAGCCGCCGATGTACGGGCGGTCCGCGGCCGGGACGAGGGAGACGGCCGTGGCCCACCAGAAGCTGGAGACGGCCAACGCGACCGTGGCCAGGGCGAGTTGGACGGCCTTCTTCTTCCAGCCGAGCTTCGACGCGAACAGGTACACGGCGAAGACGGCGGGCAGGGCGATGTAGCCCTGGAGGAGCTTGGTGTTGAACGCGAAGCCGAAGCAGGCCGCGGAGCCGATCAGCGGCAGCAGCTTCTCGGTGCGCACGGCGCGCAGGCCGAGGGCCGCGCCGGCCACCATCAGCAGGACGAGGAGGGTGTCGGGGTTGTTGTCACGGTTGATGGCGACCGTGATGGGGGTGAGGGCGAGGACCAGGGCCGCGATCGTCGCGGCCACGTGGCCGAAGTACCGCTTCACGGAGGAGTGCAGGATCCAGATCGTGCCGAGCGCGGCGGCGACCTCCGGCAGCATCATCTGCCAGGTGCCGAAGCCGAAGATCCGGCACGACAGGCCCATCACCATCAGGGAGAAGGGGGGCTTGTCGACCGTGATGAAGTTTCCGGCGTCCAGCGAGCCGAAGAACCAGGCCTTCCAGCTCTGCGTGCCGCTGTAGACGGCGCTGCTGTAGAAGCTGTTGAGGCTGGAGCCGGAGAGGTTCCAGGAGTACAGCACCGCTGCGAGCACCATGACGGCGATCAGCGCGGGCAGCGACCAGCGGGGCGCCTTCTCGGGCGGAGCGTCGGCGGGTGGGGCCGGCGGCGGCCAGTCGGCGGACGCGGGTTCGGTGTGGGGGTGTGGATCGGTGGCAGATGTCACCCACGCATCGTGCGAAAGCAGGGTGGGTGACTGCTGTGCCGAACCTGGCGGCCGGCTGTGAATTCGCAAAGGGTGGGGTAACGCTTCGTACAACCGTTCCCCAACCCGTACAACCTTTCATGCCTTCCTGTGAGTCAACTCAGGCATGACTCAGTCTCTTTGGACATCCCGCCGAGCCAGAGCGGTGGCCGTCGGCGTGGGCGCCGGCGTCCTCATACCCGTGCTGGCCGCCGCGACGCCCGCTGCCGCGGCCACCCCGACGGTCAGCTGTACGTCGGCGAAGGCGGGCCTCGCCGCCAAGCTGAAGAAGGACATCACCGCGGCCCTCGCGACCCGTAAGGGAACCGTCGCCGTCGGCCTCTACGACCGCACCACCAAGACCACCTGCACCCTGCGGGCGACGAGCGCCTACGACTCCGCCAGCACCGTCAAGGTGACCGTCCTCGCCACGCTGCTGTGGGACGCGAAGAAGCACAACCGCACGCTGACGACGCGGGAGTCGACGCTCGCCAAGGCCATGATCACCAAGTCGGACAACACCGCGACCTCCACCCTGTGGAAGCAGTTGGGCCTGACGAAGATCAAGGGCTTCCTGTCCGCCGCCGGCATGACCCAGACCAAGCCCGGCGCGAACAACTACTGGGGCCTGACCCAGGAGACCGTGACCGACGAGCAGAAGCTGCTCAAGCTGGTCACCGCCAAGAACACGGTGCTGAGCGACAACTCCCGTGCGTACATCCTGAAGTTGATGAACCAGGTCATCTCCAGCCAGCGCTGGGGCACCCCGTCCGGAGCCCCCGCCGGCGTCACCGTGCACGTCAAGAACGGCTGGCTCCAGCGCTCCACGCACGGCTGGCGCGTGCACAGCCTGGGCACCTTCAACGGCGGCGGCCACGACTACATGATGTCCGTGCTCACCCAGGACAACAGCACGATGAGCTACGGCATCACCACGATCCAGGGCGTCGCAAAGGCGATCCACAAGGACCTCGCCTGACCGGTTCACAGGGACCTCGCTTAACTGGCAGGTCTCCCGCACGTCACCCACCCGTCCTACGGTGACGCCCATGCGCCTGAGAACCGTACTCGCGACCGCGACCGCCGGCCTGGCGGCGGCCACCTGCCTCACCGCCGCCGCCGGGCCCGCGAACGCCGGCAACTCCCGTACCGCCAACGCCTGTTCGTCGTCCGTCTCGATCGACCGCTTCTCCGACGCGCTCGACAAGACGACGTACGACGGCACCTTCGTCGGCAACTTCTCCGCGCTCGCCGTGGACAAGGACGGCTCGATCGCCGCGCTGGAGGACCGTTCCTCGCTGTTCGATCTGAACGCGAAGACGCTCCAGCCGAAGCGTGTCGTCCCGCTCGCCGACGAGAACGGCGCCGCGCTCGACTCCGAGGGCCTCGCCATCGACCGCGACGGCACGCGCCTGATCACCTCCGAGACCGAGCCGTCGATCCGCCGCTACTCCGCCGACGGCAAGATCCTGGACCGCCTCCCGGTCCCGTCCTCGCTCCTGGTCGCCCCGGCGGGCCGAGCTGTGTCGAACCAGACCTTCGAGGGCTTGACCCTGCTGCCCGGCGGTCACACGCTCCTCGCGTCGATGGAGTACCCGATCGCCGGGGACACCTCGGGCGACGTCCGCTTCCAGACCTGGACCCGGACCAAGGACGACCACTTCCAGCCGGCCGCGCAGTACGCGTACAAGCCGGACGCCTCCTTCCTCGGCGTCCCCGAGGTGCAGGCCCTGCCCGACGGCCGCCTCCTCGTTCTGGAGCGCGGCTTCACCAGCGGCGTCGGCAACACCGTCCGCCTCTACCTGGCCGACCCCCGCCACGCGACGGACACCAGCAAGATCGACACCCTCACCGGCCAGTCCGGAGTCCACCTGATCAAGAAGACCCTCCTCGCCGACATCGCCGACTGCCCGTCCCTGGGCGCCACAGCGAAGCAGCCCCAGCCGAACCCCCTCCTCGACAACATCGAGGGCATGGCGATCACGGGGAGGGAGAAGGGCACCTACAAGGTGTTGCTGGTCAGCGACGACAACCAGAACGCGGTCCAGACGACCCGCTTCTATTACCTCCGGGTACGAGTAACCCCCGCCTTTTAGGGGCCGCGGGGGCTAGCTAGTTCCGGGTACGGCCAACGCCCATCTTTTAGGGGCGCGGGGAACTGCGCGACCAGCCACAGCAGGCCTGCACTGTGATGACGGCCGAACCCAGCGGAGCGCTTTGTTGCGGAGGGATGAAATCCGCTTCATTCCGCGTTGGTGCCTTCCGGAAGACCAGCAGATCAGGGGCGAACGGAAGGCACCGCGTGGCAGCGAAACAGGGGGAGACACCGGGGCAGACCCAGGGCTGGGCAAGAAGGCTCGCCGGATACGCCTGGCGCTACCCCAAGGACGTAGTCCTGGCCCTCGGCGCCTCCCTGGCCGGCATGGCGGTCACCGCCCTCGTCCCGCTGGTCACCAAGGTGATCATCGACGACGTGATCACCGGCCACACCCGCTCCATGGCCCCCTGGGCAGCCGCCCTGATCGTCGCCGCCCTCCTCGTCTACGTCTCGACGTACATCCGCCGCTACTACGGCGGCCGCCTCGCCCTGGACGTCCAGCACGACCTCCGCACCGAGATGTACGGGACGATCACCCGCCTCGACGGCCGCCGTCAGGACGAGCTGTCCACCGGCCAGGTCGTCGGCCGCGCGACCAGTGACCTCCAGCTGATCCAGGGCCTGCTCTTCATGCTCCCGATGACCATCGGGAACGTCCTGCTCTTCGTGATCTCCCTCGCGATCATGGCCTGGCTGTCCCTGCCGCTGACCCTGATCGCCCTGGCCGTCGCCCCCGCCCTCGGCTTCATCGCCCGGCGCAGCCGCAGCAAGCTGCACCCCTCCACCTGGTACGCGCAGGCCCAGGCCGCCGCGGTAGCCGGTGTGGTCGACGGCGCCGTCAGCGGCGTACGCGTGGTGAAGGGCTTCGGCCAGGAGGACCAGGAGACCGGAAAGCTCAGGGAGGTCGGACGCCGGCTCTACGCGGGCCGCCTCCGCACGATCCGCCAGAACGCCAAGTACACCCCCGCCCTCCAGGCCGTCCCCGCCCTCGGCCAGGTCGCGATGCTGGCGCTGGGCGGCTGGCTCGCGGTGCGCGGGCACATCACGCTCGGCACGTTCGTCGCGTTCTCCACGTACCTGGCCCAACTCGTCGGCCCGGTCCGCATGCTGGCGATGGTCCTCACGGTCGGCCAGCAGGCCCGCGCCGGCACGGAACGCGTCCTCGAACTCATCGACACCGAGCCGTCGTTGACGGACGGCACCAAGGAACTCCCCGCCGACGCCCCGGCCACGGTCGAGTTCGACGACGTCTCGTTCGGCTACGACCAAGAGCGCCCCGTCCTCAACGGCCTCAGCTTCGAGATCCGCCCCGGCGAGACCGTCGCGGTCGTCGGCTCCTCCGGCTCCGGAAAATCCACGGTCTCGCTCCTCCTCCCGCGCTTCTACGACGTCACCCACGGCGCCGTCCTCATCGGCGGCCACGACGTCCGCGAACTCACCCTCGACTCGCTCCGCGCCGCGATCGGCCTGGTCCCCGAGGACTCCTTCCTCTTCTCGGACACGGTCCGCAACAACATCGCCTACGGCCGCCCCGACGCGACCGACGAGCAGATCCTCACCGCCGCGCGCGCCGCCCAGGCCGACCGGTTCATCAGGGAACTCCCCGAGGGCTACGACACGACGGTCGGCGAGCACGGCCTCACCCTCTCCGGCGGCCAGCGCCAGCGCGTCGCCCTCGCCCGCGCGATCCTCACCGACCCGCGCCTGCTGGTCCTGGACGACGCGACCTCGGCGGTGGACGCGCGCGTCGAGCACGAGATCCACGAGGCGTTGAAACAGGTCATGCGGGGCCGGACGACGCTGCTGATCGCGCACCGCCGCTCCACCCTCAACCTCGCCGACCGCATCGCCGTCCTCGACGGGGGCCGCCTCGCCGACATCGGCACGCACGACGAACTCCAGGAGCGCTCACCGCTCTACCGCCGCCTCCTCACCGACCCCGACGAACTCGGCGGCGTCTCACCCGGTCACGCCCTCCCCGCCGCACCGGCCGAAGACACCTCCGTACGCGACGAGTTGGACGCGGAGTTCGACGCCGAGCGCGGGGTCACACCCCGGCTGTGGACCGGTGACCGCGAGCCCAAGGACACCGCGCTGTCCGGGATGCCCGCGACGCCCGAACTCCTCGCCCAGGTCGACGCGTTGCCCCCGGCGACCGACACCCCCGACATCGACGAGGCGGGCGCGGTCCGCGCCGAGGACTCGTACGGCCTGCGGCGACTGCTGCGCGGTTTCGGCGCCCCGCTGCTGATCAGCCTCGGCCTGGTCGCCGTGGACGCGGGCATGAGCCTGCTGCTGCCGGTCATGATCCGGCACGGCATCGACCAGGGCGTGACCAAGATGGCGATCGGCGCGGTCTGGTCGGCGTCGCTGCTGGCCCTCGTCGCCGTGGCCGTCCAGTGGGTGGCACAGCGCGGCGAGACCCGCATGACGGGCCGTACCGGCGAACGGGTCCTCTACACCCTCCGCCTCAAGATCTTCGCCCAGCTCCAGCGCCTCGGACTCGACTACTACGAGCGGGAGTTGACGGGCAGGATCATGACGAGGATGACGACGGACGTGGACGCGCTGTCCACGTTCCTCCAGACGGGGCTGGTCACGGCCTTCGTCTCGGTCGTCACCTTCTTCGGCATCATGGTCGCCCTGCTGGTGATCGACGTACAGCTCGCGCTCGTCGTGTTCGCGACCCTGCCCCCGCTGGTCATCGCGACCTTCTTCTTCCGCCGGGCCAGCGTGAAGGCGTACGAACTCGCCCGTGAGCGCGTGTCGTTGGTCAACGCCGACCTCCAGGAGTCGGTGTCCGGGCTGCGCATCGTGCAGGCGTTCCGGCGCGAGAAGGACGGCGGCCGGCGCTTCGCCGAGCGCAGCAGCAGCTACCGCGCGGCGCGTACCCGGGGCCAGTGGCTGATCTCGATCTACTTCCCCTTCGTACAGCTGCTGTCGTCGGTGGCGGCGGCGTCCGTACTGATCGCGGGTGCGGGAAGGGTGGACAACGCGACCCTCACGACAGGTGCGTTGGTCGCCTACCTCCTCTACATCGACCTGTTCTTCGCCCCGGTCCAGCAGCTCTCCCAGGTCTTCGACGGCTACCAGCAGGCCACCGTCTCCCTGGGCCGCATCCAGGAGCTGCTCCAGGAACCGACGTCTACCCGAGCGGCCGACGAACCGCTCGAAGTCCTCTCCCTGCGCGGCGACATCGCCTTCGAGGACGTGCACTTCGCGTACGGCGACGACGAAGAGGCCATCGGGGGCGTCGAGTTGACGATCCCGGCCGGCCAGACGGTCGCCTTCGTCGGCGAGACGGGCGCGGGCAAGTCGACGCTCGTGAAGCTGGTGGCCCGCTTCTACGACCCGACGGGCGGCCGGGTGACGGTCGACGGCACCGACCTCCGCGCCCTCGACATCACGTCGTACCGCCACCACCTGGGCGTCGTCCCCCAGGAGGCGTACCTCTTCCAGGGCACCGTCCGCGACGCCATCGCCTACGGCCGTCCCGACGCCACCGACGCCGAGGTCGAGGCGGCGGCCCGCGCGGTCGGCGCCCACGAGATGATCGCCACACTCGACGGCGGCTACCTCCACGAGGTGGCCGAACGGGGCCGCAACCTCTCGGCGGGCCAACGCCAGCTGATCGCCCTGGCCCGAGCGGAACTGGTCGACCCCGACATCCTCCTCCTCGACGAGGCGACAGCCGCCCTGGACCTGGCGTCGGAAGCCCAGGTGAACCAGGCCACCGACCGCCTCGCAGGCCGCCGCACCACCCTCGTCGTGGCCCACCGCCTCACGACAGCGGCCCGCGCGGACCGGGTCGTGGTGATGGACCACGGGGCGATCGTCGAGGACGGCACGCACGACGAGCTGCTGCAGCTCGGAGGGACTTACGCCGAGTTGTGGCGGAACTTCGTCGGGGAGGACGCGCCCGCGGCCGCCGCCTGACCCGCGTGGGCCTACGGCCACACCGAGCGCCGGACGGAGTCCGGCCGCCGTCTCGAAGCCCGGGAGGCCCGCCAGGGCCGAGCGGTGCGAGAGCGGCATCGGGAGGTTCAGCCCACGGGGCGGTCGTCGAGGACGGAACACACGACGAGCTGCTCGCGCTCGGCGGGTACTACGCCGACCTGTGGCAGACGTTCGTCGGTGCGCCGGGGGCGGAAGAGCAGGTCACCGCCCCCCGCTGAGGGTCGCGCAACCATGCGACATACGTCTTGCGTCCGTACATCAGTACGCTGTTCGGCTGCTGTGCTGTGCGGGAGGGATGACTGTGGACATGGGTGCGCTACGACGGCGGGTGGCGCTCGGCATGGCCGTGCTCAGCACGTCCGGGCTGCTCGCGCTCGCCGCCCCCGGCACCGCCCAGGCGGCCGCGGTCTGCCCGGGGCGGGAGGTGGAGACGCTGCCCTTCTCCACCGGCACCGTCCATGTCTTCCGCCGGGGCGACTACGTCTGCGCGTACACCGTCCCCAAGACCCCCGGCGCCAGGCGCACGATGTCGGTCAGCGTGCAGGCGCGCGGCAGCCGGCCGGTCGTCGACAAGGGCCGGTACACGCGCCGGGCCGGACCGGTCACCGTGCACGCCGGCCACCGGTGCGTCCTGGTGAAGGGCGTGGTGGGCGGCGGGTCGGTCAGCTCGGGCTGGATCCTCTGCTGAGCCGCTGGTCAGCGCCGTAAGCGCACAACCACCCCTGGTGTGACGGGAGTTGCTCCGATAGCTTCCCGTTCACAACTGCCTCACAGGGGAGACTGCATGCGCAAGGCGCTCAGATGGCTGCTGGCGCTCACCGTGCTCATAGGCACGCTGAGCACGGCCGGGGTGGCCACCGCCGCCCAGGCCGGCCGAAGCGGTCAAGTCGCGGACATCAAGGACCAGTTGCTGGCGATACCCGGCATGAGCCTGATCCAGGAGAAGCCGTACACCGGCTACCGCTACTTCGTCCTGAACTACACCCAGCCGATCGACCACCGGCACCCGTCCAAGGGCACCTTCCAGCAGCGGATCACCGTGCTGCACAAGGACGTCTCGCGCCCGACGGTCTTCTACACCAGCGGCTACAACGTCTCGACGAACCCCAGTCGCAGTGAACCGACCCGGATCGCGGACGCCAACCAAGTCTCCCTGGAATACCGGTACTTCACGCCGTCCCGGCCCGCCCCGGCCGACTGGTCCAAGCTCGACATCTGGCAGGCGGCCAGCGACCAGCACCGCGTCTTCAAGGCCCTCAAGCCGATCTACACCAAGAACTGGATCGCCACCGGCGGCTCCAAGGGCGGTATGACGGCCACGTACTTCGAGCGGTTCTACCCGCGTGACATGGACGGCGTGGTCGCCTACGTCGCCCCCAACGACGTGGTGAACAACGAGGATTCGGCCTACGACCGCTTCTTCACGAAGGTCGGCACCAAGGAGTGCCGCGACCGCCTGGACGCCGTGCAGCGCGAGGCGCTGGTGCGCAGGGACTCGCTGGAGAAGAAGTACGCGGCGTACGCGGCCGAGAACGGCTTCACCTTCACCACCGTCGGCAGCCTGGACAAGGCCTACGAAGCCGTCGTCCTCGACTACGTCTGGGGCTTCTGGCAGTACAGCCTGCTCTCCGACTGCGACACCATCCCCGCCGACGCGGCGACCGCCACCGACGACGAGATCTGGACCTCGGTCGACACGATCTCCGGTTTCTCCTTCTACACCGACCAGGGCCTGGACCCGTACACCCCGTACTACTACCAGGCGGGCACCCAACTCGGCGCCCCCACCATCGAGTTCCCGTACATCGAGAAGAAGTACCTCCGCTACGGCTACCAGCCGCCCCGTGACTTCGTCCCCCGCTCCATCCCGATGACATTCCAGCCGAAGGCCATGCGCGACGTGGACAGCTGGGTCCGCCACCACGCCGACCACATGCTCTTCGTCTACGGCCAGAACGACCCGTGGGGCGCCGAGCGCTTCGCCGTCGGCAAGGGCTCGAAGGACTCGTACGTCTTCACCGCGCCCGGCCTGAACCACGGCGCGAACGTCGCCGGCCTGACCGCCGACCAGAAGGCGCTGGCCACCGCCCGCATCCTGGCCTGGGCCGGCGTCCCGGCCACGACCACGGCCCAGGCGAAGCCACTGGCGTCGTACGACGCGAGGCTGGACCGGCAGGACGTGCGGCGCGAGCCGACACTCCGGCCGTAACGCCCTTACCGCGCCCGGCCGTTGACGGTCACCCGACTACACCGGCCGGGCGCAGCCCACCGGCTGCTCGCCGCCGAGCTGGACGTACAGGGCGGTCGACGCGGGGCAACTCGCGCGCCGGAGCACGGCCTTGACCACCTTGTACTGCGGCTTCTTCGGCCCCGATCCGTCGCACGCGGTCTCCCGGACCTGCCCGCTGCCCGAGCCGTAGACACAGTCCCCGACGACCGTGCGGGGCCCGCCCCCGCCGCCCGGGTCACCGGGGTGCGGCGGCTCCAGGTTCCGCATACAGGCGTAGCCCTTGGGTACGACACCGTCGCCGCCCGCGCCCGACGGCCTCTGGGCGCTGATGTGCAGCACGAAGTCGGTGGTCGCCGGACAGGATGGGCCGGCGCTCACGTCACCGTCGTAGCGGGCGATGACCCGGGCGGCCGCCCGCTCGCTGGTGCACGGCGCCTCGGTGAAACTCGTCGTGCCGAAGGAACTGCACTCGTCGACGGCGAGGAACACCGCGCCGTGGCCGGAGGGCCGGGTGGTCGCGGACGACGCGGCCGCCTTCTCGCCGAGCCGGCCGTCACCCTCGCCCGATCCGGAACCCTTCGCGGCCTGGCAGCCCGTCGTCAGGGCGGCGAGCAGCACCGCGCACACCACCCCCGCGCACCATCTCCCACGCATCGATCCCCCCGAC
>NZ_JBXVPZ010000242.1:0-14400 GCF_057961495.1 Streptomyces sp. P5F9
GAGCCGTTGCTGAAGTCGGGGGTGAAGTCGGCCTCGGGCGGGGGGAGTTCGCACCAGACCGTCTTGCCCTCGGGCCCTTGCTCCACGCCCCACCGCGTCGCGAGCGCGTCGAGCAGCACGAGCCCGCGGCCATTCTCGTCGTCGGGCCCGGTCGCGCGTACGACAAGCCAGGCGTACGGCTCCGGGTCCGTGACGGCGACTCGTGTACGGCCGTCGGTGTGGGTCACCGTCAGGGTCACCGGGGTGCCCTCGCCGATGTGCCGGATCACGTTGGTGAGTAACTCGCTGACACAGAGCTGGACTTCGGGACACGGGACGCCGAGGTGTCCGCGTACGGCACGGCGGGCCTCCGGCACGACCGCGGGTACGGCGAGGAGTTCGAGGACGAGCGGAGTCACCGGCCGGCCGCCTTGCGGAGGGCGGCGGTGAGGGCCCTCGCGGTGTCGAGGTTGCAGTTCCCGAGTTCGACGAGCGGGGGGCCGTAGGTCTGGACGACCGAGGGGAGGTCCAGGCCGAGGGAGGGCAGGATGATCCCGTTCGCCTTCAACGCGGCCTGGAGTTCGGCCACTTCGCTGGTGGCCTCGTGGGAGTAGGGGCTGCTCATTGCCGTACGCCTCTCTCTGTGACGAAGTGCTCACACAGTGACGCGGAATCTCGTACCGTGACATGGTTTGGGTTGCACCCGGGAACTGGCAAAAAAGGCGGAGGTGAGTTGTGCCCCCACGCAAGGACACGGACGCGTCGGCGAATGTGCCTTCCTTCTACGGCGCGGAGTTGCGCTTCAAAAGGGAACAGGCGGGCCTGACGCTCGAACAGTTGGCGGAGGGAAGCTTTCGGGGCATCCCGTTCCTGAGCCTGATCGAGCGGGGTGAGCGGCGCATGCCGTTGGATCTCGCCAAGCACGTGGACAAGCGGCTCGGTACGGATGGCTTTTTCGAGCGGCGTTGTGAAGACGCCCGGAAGGCGAAACGGTCGGGGCATGCGGAGTACTTCGCGGATGTCGCGGAGTTGGAGACGTACGCGGACTCAATTGAGGACTGGGCCCCGATGCTCATCCCCGGACTGCTGCAAACAGAGAGTTACGCCAGGGCAGTTGTCCGCACCTCGCTGCCTTGGCTGCCGCCGGAAACCGTGGAGAAGCAGGTCGCGGCTCGTTTGGACCGCGCGAAACTCTGGGAACGAGACGAGCGTCCGTCGTTCTGGGTGGTGCTCCACGAGTCGCTGATCCGCAAACCGCTGCTGTCGTCCCAGGAGATGGCGGTCCAACTGGACCACATCGGGCAGGTGATCAACGGTAATCAGGGCGTTTTACAGATCCTGCCGGAAACGGCGGCGGCCCACCCGTTCATGATGGGGATGATCCGGACCATGACCTTCCCGGACGCGCCGCCCGTGGTGTACACGGAAGGTCTGCACAGCGGTCAACTGATCGACTATCCGGCCCTCGTGAAGGACTACCGCAGGTCGTACGATCTGCTCAGGGCCGCGGCGCTACCGCCAGATGCGTCCCTGACCATGATCGAGCAAGCGGCAGAGGACTACCGAAATGGCAAGCACCGAGCATGACTTGAGCTGGCGAAAGAGCACCTACAGCAACGGTTCTGGCGGCGAATGCCTCGAAGTCCGTGACGATCTCCCCGGTGTCGTCCCCGTCCGTGACTCCAAGGTCCCGGACGGTTCGGCGCTGCTCATCCCCGCTCCCGTGTGGGCGTCCTTCGTCGACTGGGCCGGTACTGCCTAGCCGTCCACCTTGGAGGATCACGGAAATGGCAAGCACAGGGCCTGACTTGAGCACTGCGGTGTGGCGTAGGAGCAGCTACGGTTCGGCGCTGCTCATCCCCGCCTCCGCGTGGGCACCCTTCGTCAACTGGACCGGTACCGGCGCATAGTGGTGGGCAAGATCGGCGGCGAGGTCGCGGAGGTGGGCCCTGGCTTCGGTGGGGCCGTGCACGGTGATGGCGCTTCCGAACGGCAGTAGTGCTCGCACGTCCTCCAGGTGCAGGAAGCGGATCGTCACCTTGCGGCCGGTGGCGGATTCTTCATGGTCGTCGGGGACGAGTCGTAGGCCGAAGATCCGTTGCGCTCGCTCGATCTGGGTCTGGTCGATGGTGGCGCTGACCTCTATCGCGTGGTTGTGCTCCCACTGGTCAACGAGCGTTGCGGCGACGGTGGTCAGGGTCTGGCTCTCGCGGATCCGTCGTGGCTGGTCGACTTCCTTCCACGTCGTGATCCGTTCGAGCCGGTACATCCGTGGCACTCGGGCGCGGTCGGCGACGAGGTACCAGATGCCGGCCTTGGCGACCAGCCCGTAGGGATCCACGACCAGGTCGCGTGGGCATGACTCGCGTGGGCTGTCGTACTCGATCCGTAGCCGGCGACCTCGCCGCACCGCGCCGATCAGCGAAGCCGGAGTCGTGGCGGAAGCTCGTGGCTGACGCCAGGGACGGCTGTCCACGTGCACTACGTCGGTGAGCGGCAGGAGTTCATGAACTCGACGTGGATGTGCGGCGGCGATCTTGGAGAGCGCGCGGCGGCTTTCGGCCGATGCGTCGAGTTCCGCACGTTGCTTCTCGTCCAGCCCGGTGAGCGACAGATGATCACGCTCGTCCGGTGTGAGTCGCGTGAGGTCGAGCCCGGACCCGGGCAGCATGGTCACGCCTCCGAGGCGGCCCCGGTGTGCGGTCACCGGCAGACCGGCGTCGCGGAGCCAGTTCAGGTCCCGGGTGATGGTTCGGAGGGACACCCCGAGCGCCGAGGCGAGTTCCTGTGTGGTCACGGCATCCCGCGATTCGAGGAGCAGCATCAGGGAGAAGAAGCGGTCTGGGGTCACCCACCAATTTTCCCGGGAATTGCGACACGATGCGGCGCATATCCCGGTCAGGCTGCTGGACGCGTACCCACGACCTGTGCGTGCGTACCTGCGACCTGCGAGAAGGAACTTCCATGACCACCACATCCGTCGTGTCCATCGTCTATGTGAACGACGCTCCCGCCGCAGCTCGCTTCTACGGCGACCTCCTCGGCATGAGCCCCTCGTTCGAGACGTCGGGATACATCACCTTCGACCTCGGGCCAGGCGCTGACCTCGGTCTGTGGTCCGGCCAGTTCGAGGATCTGTCACCGGACGTCCCGCGTACCAGTGAGGTGTGCCTGGCCGTCGACGGTGGACCCGACGAGCTCAACTCGACCTTTGAGCAGTGGAGTTCCAAGGGGGTCACGATCCTGCGCGAGCCCCATGACGCGGGGTTCGGGCTGACCTTCCTCGCAGCCGATCCCGACGGGAACCGTATCCGCGTCGCACCGCGGGGCTGAAAGGCCGCAATCAGGAGCAGCTACAGCAATGGCAGCGGCGGCGGCGAGTGCGTCGAGGTCCTCGACAACCTTCCCGGTGTCGTCCCCGTCCGGGACTCCAAGGTCCCGGACGGTTCGGCGATGCTCATCCCCGCCGCTGCCTCCGCCTGCGCGCCCTTCGTCGGCTGGGCCGGGGCTGTCCAGGCGTATTGACCACGAGCGTTGTTGACAGATGGTGAGCGGGGAAGGGTCGGCTGTTCAACGTCGACGGGCGTGGGAGAGGTGGGATGTTCAGCCGCCGGCGGTCAGGGTCCGCAGGCGGTCCAAGGTCTCACGAATGATGTCTTGCAAGACTTGGTCCTCGGTGGCGGTGACCCATCGCGAGAAAGCGACGCGGAACACGGCGATGCTGGTCTCTGCGGCCAGGCTTGCCTCGATGTCGCCGATGCCTCGCTGCCGCAGTCTGTCGGCCAGGGCGGCCGACATGGATGCGAGCTTGATCAACTCGCGTTCGCGGAGATCGGCGTTAGCCATGATCACGGTCTGCCGCATCCGTGCGAGCTCACGATCGCCACCCACCATCTGGGCCACTGCATCAAGCACGGCCGCGACGGCATCCAGCGCCGACGCCGTGGCCGGCACCTCGTCCAGGACGGCCAGCGACTTCTGCTCCAGGGCGGAGGAGTCGTCGAAGAGGACCTCGCGTTTGTCGGCGAAATACCGGAAGAAGGTGCGGGCAGTGACGCCCGCCCGGTCGGCTATGTCCGCCACCATCGTCTGCTCGAAACCGCGCTCCAGATACAGCGACAGCGCGGCCTCACGTAGCCGGTCACCGGCCCCAGGTTTCCACCGTCCCATGCCGAGAGTGTAGGTGATGTCACTTCGTGACACGCCGCTCCAACCGTCGCGATGTCACTCGATGACATCATCGTGGTAAAGTGATGTCACCTGATGACATCACTTGTGGAGGCAACGATGAAGCGCATCCAGTACCACCAGTACGGCGGCCCCGAAGTCATGCGTCTGGAGGATTTCGAGCCGGCTCGTCCTGGTTCCGGCGAGGTTCTGGTCCGCGTGCGGGCAGCCGCCGCCAATCCCATGGACTGGGGCATCCGCGGCGGCGCCATGAAGATGGTGACGGGGCGGAGGTTCCCGCGCGGACTGGGCCACGACTTCGCGGGCGTCGTCGAAGCACTCGGCGAGGGCGTCACCCGGCTCGGCGTCGGCGACGAAGTGCTCGGCGGGGCGTCGATCAAGGCGTCGGGAGCCTTCGCCGAAATGGTCCTGGCCGCGGAGAAGGGGCTTGTGAAGAAGCCCGCAAAACTCTCCTTCGAGGAAGCCGCCGCCCTCCCGACCGTTGGCCTCACCGCGCTGCAAGCCGTGCTCAAGAAGGGAAAGCTGCAGTCCGGGCAATCGGTCTTCGTCAACGGCTGCCTCGGTGGAGTCGGGCGAGCCGGCGCCCAGATCGCGCTGGCGCACGGCGCCTCGGTGGGAGGTAGCTGCCGCGACACCGCCAGGCAAGACGCACACGACCTCGGCCTCGACCCGATCGTCGAATTCGGCTTTGACCCGACGACGCTCAGCGGCAGATTCGACCTCGTCTTCGACACGGCCGACACGCTCCCGACCGATGCGGCGAAGAAGATGCTGAAGCCCGGCGGACGCATCGTCGGCATTCACCCCACCCCCGCGAATATGGCAAAGAGTGCGCTGCCGGGCCCGTACAACGTCTTGATCGCCAGGCCCGTCACGGGGGACCTGGAGGAGGTCGCGCGCGCCGCTGGACGCGGCACACTGCGCGTGCCGATCGCCCGCACGGTGCCCCTCACGGAAGCCATCGCGGCACTGACGGAGCTCGAACTCAACGGCACCCCCAAGGGCGGCAAGCTCATCATCACGACCCAGTGACCGCAGGGGCATCGGTGTCACATCCCAACGCCCGGCTGACCGTTCACGGCCGCCGGCTCCTGGTCGACCGGGTCCGGGCCGGGCGTCCCGTCGCCCACGTCGCTGACGAGATGGGCATCTCCCGGGCCACTGCCCACACGTGGGTTCGGCGTCGGCGGGCCGAGGGCGATGCGGGCCTGTACGACCGCACGAGCCGGCCCCGAACCACTCCCCACCGCACACCCTCCGACATGGAGGAACAGATCTGCGCACTGCGACGAGAGCGGAAACTCGGCCCCGCACGGATCGGCCCGATCCTGGGCATTCCCGCCTCCACGGTGCACCGCGCGCTGACCCGCTACGGCCTGAACCGCCTGCGATGGATGGACCGGCCCACCGGCCAGGTCATACGCCGCTACGAACGAGCAAGCCCCGGCGAACTCGTCCATGTCGACATCAAGAAACCCGGCAACATCCCCGACGGCCGCGGCCATCGGATCATGCCCCGCCAACAAGCCCTCGCCAACCGGCAGTCCACCGCCGACGCGCGCAAGGGCGGCAGCCCCGTGATCGGCTACAGCTACGTCCACTCCGCCATCGATGACTACTCCCGGCTCGCCTACAGCGAGGTCGTGTCCTGGGCGGGCGAGAGCGGCATCGGTCAGTTCGGCATGCAGGTCACCGCGCCCTCCGGCACCAGCGGCACGATCGCGGTGCCGACGTACGGCGGAGCCGATCCCGTCGTGTCGGTCGGCGGTCACGTGGTGTGGAGCAACGGCGCGTTCACCGCGACCGACGGCATCGGCGGCGCCCACGCGGACGCGGACCACGTCTACCTCACCGGAGTCCAGCCCGGCACCTACCTGGTCGCGGCGAACCCCGGCGGCGCGGCCACCCCGGCCGGCTACACCTCCTGCGCGCAGGAGAACGGCATGTGCCCCTTCACCGGCACCCGCACGGTCGCGTACGGCGCGTGGAGCACGTACAAGCAGAAGGCGCTCACCAGCCCAGCGGACCCCCTGCACCAACGCGGTGTTCACCGACCCGCTCCAGGGCACGGTCAAGGCCTGCTATCTGCTCCCTGCCGACTGACCGGTGCCGTACGACGAGACGGCCGCCGGTTCTCCCACGAGAACCGGCGGCCGTCGTCGTTCGACGAGTCAATGCTTACTGGGTGCTTACTGGGTGCGGATCACGATCGAACCGCAGATCTTGTCCGCGAACGTCTGGCGCTTCGCGTCCCACGCCGGCCACAGCCAGCCCAGGTAGCACGCGAGGCTGTCGAGGAAGTGGGCGAGGCGGCGGACGAAGGCCATGCCGACGCCGAGGGGCTGGCCGTCGCTCTCGCGGACCAGGCGGATGCCCAGCGCCTGCTTGCCGACGGTCTGGCCGGTGCGGCCCTCGCGGATCAGCTGCCAGATGGCGACGCCGATGATGGCGATGCCGCCGATCGCCAGCAGCACGCCCTTGCCCTGGCTCACGATGATCAGGATGTACGGCACGATGAAGACGAGCCCGTCGACCAGGGTGCCGAGGAAGCGCTGGCCCCAGTTCGCGTACGGCGGGGTCGCGCCGTAACCCGCCTGCTGGTAACCGGGGTAGCCCGGCTGCTGCGGGTAGCCGTAGCCCTGCTGCGGAGGGACACCCTGAGGGGCGCCCTGCGGGTAGCCGTAGCCCGGCTGGCCCTGGGGCTGGCCGTACCCGGGCTGGCCCTGCGGCTGGCCGTAGCCCGGCTGGGGGTTCTGCTGTGGTTGCCCGTAGGGGTTGTTCGGGTCGTAACTCATAGCGGGTTTTCCTCCGTTGGCAATGCGGGGACGATGCGGATCGCGCGGAGGAATGTCACATGATGAGCGGCTTGCCCCCCAACACCTACCGCAGTACTGCGGCGTTCATCGTTCTAGCCGAGGCTGGATTTTGTCCAGCGGCATTCCATAGGTGTTGTGTAAGTGCAACATCAGTGATCATGGCGATACACCCGGGGTGTACCCGGATTGGAACCCGGAGGGCGTCATCCGCGAGGATGGGTCCATGACCGCCCAGATTCTCGATGGCAAGGCCACCGCAGCCGCGATCAAGTCCGATCTGACCGCCCGCGTGGCGGCGCTGAAGGAGAAGGGCGTCACGCCCGGCCTCGGCACGATCCTGGTCGGGGACGACCCCGGCAGCCAGAAGTACGTCGCCGGCAAGCACCGGGACTGCGCCCAGGTGGGCATCGCGTCCATCCAGCGCGAGCTGCCCGCCACCGCCTCCCAGGAGGAGATCGAGGCGGTCGTGCGCGAGCTGAACGAGGACCCTGCCTGCACCGGGTACATCGTCCAACTGCCGCTCCCCAAGGGCATCGACGAGAACCGCATCCTCGAACTCATGGACCCGGACAAGGACGCCGACGGCCTCCACCCGATGAACCTCGGCCGGCTCGTCCTCAACGAGCCCGCCCCCCTGCCCTGCACCCCGAACGGCGTCCTCACCCTGCTGCGCCGCTACGGCGTGGAGATCAAGGGCGCCGAGGTCGTGGTCGTCGGCCGCGGTGTCACCATCGGCCGTCCCATGCCGCTCCTCCTCACCCGGCGCAGCGAGAACGCCACAGTGACCCAGTGCCACACGGGCACGCGCGACCTCTCCTCGCACCTCAAGCGCGCCGACATCATCGTCGCCGCCGCCGGTTCCGCCCACCTGATCCGCCCCGAGGACGTGAAGCCGGGCGCCGCCGTCCTCGACGTCGGCGTCTCCCGGAGCGCCGACGGCAAGATCGTGGGCGACGTCCACCCGGGCGTCGCCGAGGTCGCCGGCTTCATCTCCCCGAACCCCGGCGGAGTCGGCCCGATGACCCGCGCCCAGCTGCTCGTCAACGTGGTCGAGGCGGCCGAGCGCAGTGTCGCCTGAAAGCCCTGCGAGCCCTGAAAGCCCTGCGAGCAAGGACCCCGGTCCAGGTAAGGGTGTGGATGCCGTGGATGACACCGAGGTGACGGACCCCGGTACGAGCGCGGATGCCGTAGCCGCCGTAGCTCCTGCGGACGACGACTTCGAGGTCACGGACCCGGTCAGCGTGCCCGACGCCGACGGGCACCCGCGCCGCGCCACCCGCCGCTTCCCCCTCTTCACCCGGGACACCGCCCGCCCCGAGGGCGGCGGCCGGGCCGCCCCGCGCGAGGCCCCGGCCCCGGCCCGCCAGTGGCCGATCCTCGCCATCCTCGGCACAGTCGGCCTCGGCCTCCTCCTGACCGCCTTCGACGTCTTCCGCTACGGCATCCTGCTGATCGGCGCCGCGCTGCTGGCCGGCGCCGTCCTGCGCTGGGTCATGCCGGACGTCGGCATGCTCGCCGTACGCTCCCGCTTCACCGACATCGTCACCTACGGCGTGCTCGGCCTCGCGATCGTCCTGCTGGCGCTGATGGCGCAGCCGAAGCCGTGGCTGACGATCCCGTTCCTGAAGGACACGCTCCACTACACGGTCAACAGCAACTAGCGGCTGGTAGCCGGCAACCAGCGCGCGGCGCCCGGCAGTTCACGACACACGACGGCGGCCCGTCCTCTCCCCCGAGCAAGGACGCGCCGCCGTCTGCGTTCACCTTGCCGACGTGGGGGCCCGCTGTTCAACGGCTGTCGGTCCGCTGTGGCAGGGAGGTGACCGTTTCGCTACGCGCTCCGCACCGCCCGGCGACGAGGGAACCGTTCCCCTTCCGGTGTCGTCATTTCGCTCGGAGCGGGCGCAAGGGGACACCGAGGACACCGGGGAGGTGCGATGGGCGGCTGGCAGCCGCTGCCGGACGAACTCCCGGCGGAGGTACGGCACTTCGTGGAGCAGCTGCGCCTCCTCAAGGACCGCACCGGGCTGAGCCTGGTGGCGCTCGGCGCGCGCACCGCGTACAGCAAGTCCTCCTGGCACCGCTATCTCAACGCCACCCAGCCCCCGCCCCGGCAGGCCGTCGTCGCCCTGTGCCGGGTGGCCGGCGCCGACCCCGAACGCATCGGCGTGCGCTGGGAGCTGGCGGTCCAGGCCTGGCCCCGCCCGGAGACGGTTCCGGAGAAGACCGGGGGAGGGGACGGTCTCCCCGCTGACGAGTACCGGGAGGATCCGACCCTGCCGTGGTGGGACACCCCGCCGGAGAAGCCGGAGAACGGGCGGGGGCAACCCGGCGGACGGCTGCTCCGGTACGCGTTGGCGCTGTTGCTTCTCCTGCTCGTCACTGCTGTCGTGGGAGTCGTGGTCCTTGTGTCGATGTATTGACAAGTTTGCGGATATGCAACGAAGCCGACCAACAACCGCGTTAGCGTGGGCAATTCAGGGCAGAGGGGGGAAAGCAATGCCTCGTTGGAGGGCCTTGCCGGATGAACTCGATCCGCAGGTCAGGGAGTTCGCGAGCCAGTTGCGCAGGCTCGTCGACCGCAGCGGCCTGAGCATCGCGGCGGTGGCCGACCGCACGGGCTACAGCAAGACGTCCTGGGACCGCTATCTCAACGGCCGGCTCCTCGCACCGAAGGGCGCGATCATCGCCCTGGCCGAGGTCACCGGCACCAATCCCGTTCATCTGACCACGATGTGGGAGCTCGCCGAGCGCTCCTGGAGCCGCTCGGAGATGCGGCACGACATGACCATGGAGGCGATCCGGGTCTCCCAGGCGCGCGCCGCGCTGGGGGAGTTCGGGGCGCCCCCGGCGAACGCGCCGAGCGCCAAGGCGCAGGGCGGCAGGACGGCCCGCAAGGGTGGCGGCAGTGCCACCGCGACCCCGGGGATCGCGGGCCCGGCGGGAGTGTCCCCGACGGTGCCGCCGCAGTCGGCGGCGCCCGACGGTGACGTACGGGAAAGCGCTTCGAAGGACGTGAGGGAAGGTCCGTCGAAGGTCGCCAACTCCTGGGGGATCGCCGGGTATTCGGGACCGCAGCAGTCCGGTGGCGGAGGCGGTGCCGGTGGCGGCTCCGGTGCCGGGGCGGCGGGCGTGAAACCCGAGCCCGAGGTGCCGGTTCCGTACGGCGAACCTTCGCGGCCGTCCCGGCCCGTGCCGCCCGCCGGCGTGGGCGGTGCCAGGCGGCGGGCGCTGATGTTCGGCGCCGGGGTCCTCGGGGCGCTGGTCGTGATCGCGGCCGTGTTCCTGTTCACGGACAACGGCGGCGGGGAGAAGAAGGCCGGGGCCACGCACACCTCGGCCTCGGCGTCCGCCAGTACGAACCCCGATCTGCCGGCCGGGGTGAAGTGCGTGGGCGCCGGCTGCACCGGCAAGGACGCCGAGGCGATGGGCTGCACGACGGAGGCGGGCGCGGTGACCACCGCCAAGACCGCGACCGTCGGTACGACCGTCGTCGAGGTCCGCTACAGCAAGACGTGCGGTGCCGCCTGGGGCCGTATCACCACGGGAGTGGCAGGGGACTCCGTGCAGGTCAGCGCGGGGACCGTCAAGGAGACCGACAGCATCACGGCGTCCGACGACGCCATCGCCTACACCCCGATGGTGGCCGTGAAGGACGCCGGCGAGGCGAAGGCCTGCGTGACGCTGGCGTCGGGGCAGAAGGGGTGCACCACCTAGGCGCACCACCTGGGGGGCCCAGGTTGCGAGGGTCTGTGGGGATTCTGTGAACGTACGGAATGCGCGCTCCGGATCGGGGCAGGCGGACAGTACCCCCACGGGAGTCCGGACACCCGGTGCCCCCACGGCGGTCGTCCGGTGTTCCTCTCCCGAGCCGGACGGCCGCCTTTTCCGTGTCCGACCCCCGGCTCTGTGGGGTGGGCCACACGGACCCGGGAGTCCGGGATCGCGGATGCGCGATAGCCTGACCGGTGGATCTCTCGACGCCAAGAGATCGATCATTTGTACGTCCCGCACCCCGGGGCAGTGCCGCCCCACCGCCAGCTGTCATAACGGAGAACGCCATGACCCGCACTCCCGTGAACGTCACCGTCACCGGCGCGGCCGGCCAGATCGGTTACGCCCTGCTCTTCCGCATCGCCTCCGGCCAGCTGCTCGGCGCGGACGTGCCGGTCAAGCTGCGTCTCCTGGAGATCACCCCGGCGCTCAAGGCCGCCGAGGGCACGGCGATGGAGCTCGACGACTGCGCCTTCCCGCTCCTCCAGGGCATCGACATCACGGACGACCCGAACGTCGCCTTCGCCGGCGCGAACGTCGCCCTCCTCGTGGGCGCCCGCCCCCGCACCAAGGGCATGGAGCGCGGCGACCTGCTCTCCGCGAACGGCGGCATCTTCAAGCCGCAGGGCAAGGCCATCAACGACAACGCCGCGGACGACATCAAGGTCCTCGTCGTCGGCAACCCGGCCAACACCAACGCGCTCATCGCGCAGGCCGCCGCCCCGGACGTACCGGCCGACCGCTTCACCGCGATGACCCGCCTGGACCACAACCGCGCGCTGACCCAGCTCGCGAAGAAGACGGGCACCACGGTCGCCGACATCAAGCGCCTGACCATCTGGGGCAACCACTCCGCCACCCAGTACCCCGACATCTTCCACGCCACGGTCGCCGGCAAGAACGCCGCCGAGACCGTGAACGACGAGAAGTGGCTGGCCGAGGACTTCATCCCGACCGTCGCCAAGCGCGGCGCCGCGATCATCGAGGCCCGGGGCGCGTCCTCGGCGGCCTCCGCCGCGAACGCCGCCATCGACCACGTCCACACCTGGGTCAACCGCACGGCGGACGGCGACTGGACCTCCATGGGCATCCCGTCGGACGGTTCCTACGGCGTCCCCGAGGGCCTCATCTCCTCCTTCCCGGTCACCACGAAGGACGGCGTCTACGAGATCGTCCAGGGCCTGGACATCAACGAGTTCTCCCGCGCCCGCATCGACGCGTCGGTGAAGGAGCTGGAGGAGGAGCGCGAGGCGGTCCGCTCCCTCGGCCTCATCTGAGTCGCTTCATCCGAGCCACCTGCGGGCCGTTCTCGACGGCTCTGTCACGGGCTTGCGCGGGCCCTGTTCCGGTTACGGCCGGAGCGGGGCCCGTTTCCTTTTTCGTCGCTACGGTCTGAAGCAGTACGTGGTGGGTGATTCGGGGGGTTCGTGATGGCTGGTTGGGATGGCTCCGGCTACGGCGGCTTCGGTGCCGAGCGCGGTCCGAGCGAGGAGCGGGGGCAGGCGCCCTGGGCGGTGTGGTCCACGGCGGAGACGCAGACCTCGCTGACCCCGCCGGCGTGGGTGTCACCACCGACTCCTGTCCCGGCTCCACCTCCCGCCCCCGCACCCACTTCCGGCCATCGCGCCTGGAAGCTGGTCCTCGCGGTGGCGCTCGCGGTCGTGCTGGGCGCGGGTGCCGGGGGCGGGGTCTGGTACGTCACGCACGGGCGCGGCACGCACAACCACGTGGAGGCGAGCGGGAGTTCGAGGGCGACCGGGCCCGGATCGTCGTACCGCACCGCCCAGGACCCCACCGGCTACACGGCCGACGTCCCCAAGGGCTGGACCCGTACCCAGCGGCAGGGCGCGAAGGCCCCGGTGGTCACCTACGACTCCCCGGACGGCACGCGCCGCCTACAGATCTTCCGCGTCTCGGAGAACTCCCCGGCCGAGTCCCTGGACCTCGCGGAGAACGACCCCGGCTACGGCTTCGCCCGGCAGCCCGGTTACCAGGTCATCGACCGCGCCACCGGCGCGAGTTGGGCCGAACTCACCTACCGCTACGACGACCAGGACAAGGGTGCCCGCCGGGTGATCGACCACCGCTTCGAGGCGGCGGGCGGCTCGTTCTACGCGGTCCGGTCCAGCGGCCCCGAGTCCCTCGATCCCGCACTGGTCAGGGGTCCGCTCACCGCGGCGGTGGATTCCTTCTGCCCGGCGGGCGCGAACTGCCGGTAGGCGGGCGCGAACTGCCGGTAGGCGGGCGCGAACTGCCGGTGGGCGGGGGCGGGTTCCTACTCCATCCCCCGCTTGCCCGGCGCCCAGAACGGCTTCGTGAGGACCGAGCGCCGGTCCCAGCCCAACTCCCGTACGAGCACCTGCCGGACCTGCTGCACGGTACGGGCCTCCCCGGCGACGTACGCGATGCCACCGGGCTCGGGGGCGAGCTGTTGTACGGCGTCCGGGAGTGAAGTCCCGCCCCTGGTCAGCCAGTTGAGGCGCTCGGAGTGGGTCAACGGCAGCCGGTCCGCCTCCGACTCCGTCTCGACGCAACCGGCGACCCGCGCCCCCTCGGGCAGTGCGGCCAGCATCGCGCCGAAGGCGACCGAGGCCGTCTCCTCGCCGACGAAGACGTGGTGGGAGGCGTCGGGGCGGAGGGTGAAGGTGCCCTCGGGCTTCCGCAGGCGCACCTGCTCGCCGAGGCCGACGCTCTTTCCCCAACGGCCCCCGGGTCCCCCCTCGGTGTGGTCCAGCACGCACAACTCGACGGCTCCGGACGGGTCGTAGCGCCAGATGGAGTACGTGCGCAGGGTCAGGCCGGTGACCAGGACGCGGACCTGCTGGCCGGGGTGGACGTCGAGTCCGGCGAGTGTGTCGCTCTCGATGCGGAGGCGGCGCATGCGGGCGCTGATGGGTTCGGCGGCGGTGACGGTGGCTCGGAGGGTGACCAGGTCGAGGACGGGGTTCAGGAGGGCGGACGGCACAGGGGCTCCTCAACTGGGCGGCGCGTGTGGGGAGTTGGAGATCAGGAGTGGCGGGCTGGACGCGATAGTACGCGTTTCCCGTCGGACGCGATAGTGCGTGTGGTGGTCGTCCGGTCGCGGTGTCCGACGATCACGACCGCGGTGGCCGCGAGGACGATCAGGGCGACCGTGCGCAGCGCCGGGGCCATGCCGTGGGCGAGGTCCGGGTGGGCGGCCAGGATCGTGCCGGTGACCGCCACGCCCAGGGCCGCGCCGAGTTCGCGGGCCGAGGTGCCGAGACCGGAGCCGAGGCCCGTCTGGTGCGGCGGGAGCGAGGTGACCACGCCGACCGTCAGCGCGGGCATGGACAGCCCGGTGCCCGCCGAGATCACCAGCAGCCAGCAGGCGTACGTCCAGTACGGGGTGCCCGCGTCGGCGGTGGACGCGCCCAGCAGGCCCAGGCCGATGAGGGCGAGACCGGTGCCGATGACCGGGCGGGGGCGGTGCGACCAGCGGACGGCGAGTTTCGGGACGAGGGCCATGCCGATCGTCAGCGGCACGATCGCGACGCCGGTGACGGCGGCGCCGTAGCCCTTGATGCCTTGCAGGTACTGGGAGTTGACGTAGAAGAGGGAGAACAGGCCGAAGAAGCCGGTGGCCGTGCCGAGGGTGGCCGCGCGGAGGGTGGGGGAGGCGAAG
>NZ_JBXVPZ010000243.1:0-14339 GCF_057961495.1 Streptomyces sp. P5F9
CTGCTGACCTGCGCAGCCTGCTCCGGCGGAGGCGACAGCGAAGGCAGTGGTGCGGACCGCGGGAGCGCCTCGGACGTCGCGGCCTCCCCCCTCGCCGCCGAGTCCCCGCTCGGCTCACCCCGTACCGGGAAGTCCGTCTCGCCCCGTGCCACGAAATCCGGCGCCTCCGTCCTCACCCCGGCCGGAGCCACATCCGCGCTCATCACCGAGGCCGATCTTGAGGACGACTGGACGCAGGTCAGGGGCGCCGCCGGCTGGGGCGACAAGCTGGTCGTCGGCAAGGTCGACGTCGCCGACTTCCTCACCGCGAAGACGAACGCCGCCGACTGCCAGAGACTGCTCGACGCGCTTTACGACGACGATCTCCTCGGCAAGCCGTCCGGCGCGTCCGCGCTGACCGGGTTCGAGCAGGGCGACTCCCGGCTGCTGTACCAGGTCGCCGCCTACGACCGGGCCAAGCTCGGCACCTCCCTGAACTGGCTGAAGACGCTGCCGGTGAAGTGCGACCAGTTCACCGCGACCGACTCCAAGGGCGGTCATCGGACGGTCCAGGTCATCGAGGACCCGGTGCCCTCCGTGGGCGACGCCCGCCAGGGCCTCCAGGTCACCGTCACGGGCACGAGCGGCAACGAACCCACCACGCTCACCCTGCAGTTGGCCGCCGTGCGGGTCGGTACCGACGCCATCACGGTCACGTCCGGCGGCCTCGACGGCACGGAGACCGACACGACCAAGGCTGCCGTGCAGTCCGGCACTTCGCACCTGAAGGACGTCCTGGCCGGCCGGACTCCTCCCGCCCAACCCGACAACCTGGGCTGACAGTTCACCGAGTCCGCCGCTCCCGAAGGACACGCGCCAGAACATTCCCCCCGATCGTCGCGAACACTTGGGCCGAGTGATCACCTGACGGCACAATGGAGTTGACGGGTCAGACGGGCGAGCAAGGAGCAACGACGTGAGTGACAGCGACACCCCGGCAGAGGGACCGACCCGGCTCAACACCGGTGTGGCGCACAACGCCCGCGTGTGGAACTACTGGATCGGCGGCAAGGACAACTACGAGATCGACCAGCGGGTCGGCGAGCACGTCGCCGGAATGTTCCCGGTGATCCGCGAAGTGGCGCGCGCCGACCGGGACTTCCTCGGCCGCGCGGTGCGCTTCCTCGCCACCGAGCGCGGGGTGCGGCAGTTCCTCGACATCGGCACCGGACTGCCGACAGTCGACAACACCCACGAGATCGCCCAGCGCGTCGCACCCGACGCACGCATCGTCTACGTCGACAACGACCCGCTGGTGCTGATCCACGCCCGCACCCTGCTCACCAGCACCCCCGAGGGCGTCACCGACTACATCGACGCGGACGTGCACGACCCGGCGGCGATCGTCCAACGGGCCGCCGACACACTGGACTTCGACCGCCCCATCGCGGTGATGATGCTGGGCATCCTCAACTTCATCCTCGACACCGAGGACGCCCGGGAGGTCGTACGCAAGGTCATGGCGGCGGTCCCCTCGGGCAGTTTCCTGGTGCTGACGCACCCGACGTTCGACGCCGACCTCGGCGGTGAGGGGAACGTCCCGGCCATGGAGTTCTGGAACGAGAACGCCACTCCCCCGATCACCGCCCGCGGCCGCGCGGACGTCGCCGCGTTCTTCGAGGGGCTCGACCTCCTCGACCCGGGCCTGGTGCCGTGCTCGCGGTGGCGCCCGGACTCCGACTCCCCGGCCGTGGTACCGCAGTTCGGCGCGGTGGCCGTGAAACCCTGACGGCGACGCCGACCGTGCAGGACGCGACCGTGGAGGACGTATGACCACCCTTGCCGACCCCCTGCCCGGCGGCCGCCCCGGCGAGGTCGAACGCGCCACCGCGCTTGCCGCGGAGCTGACCGGGCGGGGTGTGCACGGGATCGTCCTGGCCTACGTCGACACCGCGGGCGTGGGCCGGGTGAAGACGGTCCCTACCGCGAAGCTCGCCTCGGCGGCGGCCTGGGGCGTCGGCATGTCACCGGTGTTCGACACGTTCCTCGCGAACGACTCCATCGTCACCACCGACGTCCTCGACTCCCCGGACGGCGATCTGCGCCTCTACCCCGACCTCGACCACCTGGCCATCCTGTCGGGGCAGCCCGGCTGGGCCTGGGCCCCGGTCGACCGTGTCACCCAGGAGGGCGAGCGGCACCCCGGCTGCAGCCGAACCTTCCTGCGCCGTACGGTCGTTGACGCGCAGCGCCGGCACGGACTCACCTTCCGGGCGGGCATCGAGATCGAGTGGGCGCTCGGCCTGGCCACGGCACCCGACGGCGCGTTCGTCCCCGCCACGACCGGTCCGGCGTACGGCGCGACCCGACAGGTCGAACTCAGCGACTACGGCGCCGAGTTGCTGTCCGCCCTGGCGGCCCAGGGCGTCGACGTGGACCAGTTCCACCCCGAGTACGCGGCCGGGCAGTTCGAGCTCTCGATCGGGGCGCTCGACCCGGTCGCGGCGGCCGACCGCAGCGTCCTCGTACGGCAGACGATCCGCGCGGTGTCCGGGCGGCACGGCCTGCGCGCCTCGTTCACGCCGTCCGTCTTCGCCCAGGGCGTCGGCAACGGCGGCCACATCCACCTCTCCGCCTGGCGCGACGGCGCCAACCTGCACACCGGGGGCGACCGTCGCTACGGCATGACGGCCGACGCCGAGTCCTTCGCGGCCGGCGTCCTCTCCCACCTCCCGGCTCTCACCGCCGTGACCGCGCCCAGCCCGGTCAGCTACTTCCGCCTCCAACCCTCCCAGTGGGCCGGGGTGTTCACCGCCTGGGGCCGCGAGACCCGCGAGGCCGCGGTACGTGTCGTCACCGGCACGGCAGGCCAACGCGCTCAGGCGGCGAACCTGGAGGTCAAACCGGTCGACCTGGCCGCCAACCCGTACCTCGCCCTCGGCTGCCTGATCGCCGCCGGCCTCGACGGCCTGACCACCGCAGCCGCCCTGCCCGAGGAGACCACCGGTGACCCCGCGCACCTGGGCGCCTCGGACGCCGGGACGCGGGGCGTACGACGACTCCCGACCTCCCTCGCCGAGGCCGTCACGGAGTTCCGCAAGGACGAACACCTGCGGGCCGCACTTGGACCGGTCCTCGCCGACGCGGTGATCGCCGTACGACAGGGCGAGATCGCGGCGGTGGCGGAGCTGGACGACGAGCAAGTGGCTGCCGTGTACCGCTGGAGGTACTGACGATGGCCACTGGACCGGTCCACGAGGCGCTCGCCGGGCTGGAGCTGGTGGATCACCACTGCCACGGAGTCGTCACCGAGGACCTGGACCGGACGGGCTTCGAGTCGCTCCTCACCGAGGGCGACGTCTGGCCCGGCAGCGGGATCTCGCCGTTCGACAGTCCGGTCGGCGTCGCCGTACGCCGTTACTGCGCACCGGTGTTGGACCTGGAGCGGCACGCGTCCGCCGACGAATACCTCGCCCGGCGAGCCGAGTTGGGGCCGCACGAGGTCAACCGGCGCTTCCTGGCCGCCGCGGGCACCGGCATCTTCTGCGTCGACACGGGATTCGCGCCGCACGACATCACCTCGCCCGCCGGACTCGCGGAGGCGGCGGGCGCGGTCGCGCATGAGGTCGTACGACTTGAGACGGTCGCGGAGTCCGTGGCCGCGCGGGGCGTCGAACCGGACGGGTACGCCGACGCGTTCCGGACGGCCGCGCTGGACGCGGTGCGGCGGCCGGGGGTGGTAGCCGTGAAGTCCGTGGCCGCGTACCGGACGGGGTTCGATCTCGACCCGGCCAGACCCTCGGACGCCGAGGTGACCCGGGCCGCCCGCGTCTGGCTGGCCCGTGGCGGGCGGCTCGAAGACCCGGTCCTGGTGCGGGAGTTGCTGTGGACCGCGGTCGACCTGCGGCTCCCGCTCCAACTCCACACGGGGTTCGGCGACAACGACATCCGGCTGCACCGCACCGACCCCGCCCTGCTCACGGACTGGCTGCACCTGATCGCCGGCACGATCCCGGTGCTGCTTCTGCACTGCTGGCCGTATCAGCGTCAGGCCGGATACCTGGCGGCCGTCTTCGAACAGGTGTACCTGGATGTGGGGCTCACCCTGCACCATGTTGGACCGGTCCGGGCGCGGGCGGTGCTGGCGGAGGCGATGGAGATCACACCGTTCCGCAAACTGCTGTACAGCTCCGACGCCTATGGTCTTGCGGAGTTCTATGGGCTCGGTGCGCTGGCGTTCCGCCGGAGTCTTGGGGATCTGCTCCAGGAGCGGGTGGACGCCGACGAACTGGGCCTGCCCGACGCGCTGCGGCTGGCACGCTGGGCGGGGGCCGACAATGCCCGCCGGGTCTACCGGCTATCCGACGGACACTGAAAGTATGATCAAGCAATGTCTGACATGACCGATACCACGCCCGGTTGGCTGTCCGCCGACGACCTCGAACAGGCACGCGCCCGCATGCCGATCCTCTACGTCGAAGCGGTGCCCGTCCGCGTCGACGACAACGGGGAGGTGACCAGCATCGGACTGCTGCTGCGCATCGGCCCCGACGGCACCGTCAACCGCACCCTGGTCTCCGGCCGCGTGCTGCACCACGAGCGGGTCCGCGACGCCCTCCTGCGGCACCTGGAGAAGGACCTCGGCCCGGTCGCGCTGCCGCGGATCCCGACCTCGCTCCAGCCGTTCACCGTCGCCGAGTACTTCCCGACGCACGGCGTCACGCCGTACCACGACCCGCGCCAGCACGCGGTGTCCCTCGCCTACGTCGTGCCGGTCACCGGTGACTGCCGGCCCCGGCAGGACGCTCTCGACCTCGTCTGGTTCAGCCCCGAGGAGGCCGCCTCGGAGGCGCTGCGGAGCGAAATGCCGGGCGGGCACGGGGTGTTGCTCAAGCAGGCGCTGGCACACGTGGGTTGTGTGTCCTGACAGGCGCAGTCAGCCCGTGACACCTCCTTCCGTGAGGCCCGCGAGGACGCGGCGCTGCAGGACGAGGTAGACGAGGACGAGCGGCAGGCTGGTCAGCACCACATGGGCGAACACCAGGTTCCAGCTGACACCGTGCGTGGACGAGGAGGCGAAGGAGTACAACGTCAGCGGCAGCGTGGCCGCCTGGGAGCCACGCAGCAGGAACAGGGCGAAGTAGAAGTCGTTCCAGACCGAGATGATCAGCATGACCGCGCCGGTGAAGAGCACCGGGGTGAGCACGGGCAGCACGATCCGCCAGTAGATCTGCCACTTGTTCGCCCCGTCCAGCTGCGCGGCCTCCTTGAAGTCGTGCGGAAGGGTGCGCACGAAACCGGTCGCCAGGAAGATCACCACACCGAGCCGGGTGCCGACGATCACCAGCATGTAGCCGAGACGCGATCCGTTGAGGCCGAGCTGGGTGAGCACGTAGATGGTCGGGATGATCGCCGGGGGCAGCACGATCGACAGCGCGGACGTGTAGTACGCGAACCGCAGCGTCCGCGAGTCGGAACGGGCGTACGCCCAGGCCGCCATGGAGCCGAGCAGCACGGCGAGGATTGTCGGGACGGCCAGCAGCGCACTGTGGCGCAGACCGGTGAGGTACGAGCCCTTGTCGATCACCGTGTGGTAATTCGCCCCGGCGCTCCAGTGCTTGGGCCAGCTCATCGACAGGACGCTCGCATCGCCCTCCGTCTTGAGGGAGTTGACGATCAGCAGCCAGAACGGGACGAGGCTCCAGGAGATCGCGAAGAGAGTCAGGCACGCGTACCGGACAACTCCCCTGGTCTTCACGGCGATTGCGCTCACATCGGTACCGGGCGTACCTCCCGTCGGCGCAGCCGGCTCATCAGCGGGACCGCCGTGACGATCACCATCAGCGTGACGACGAAGCTCAGCGCGCTCGCCGTACCGAAGAAGCTCTGCCCGTACTGGGTGTAGACGGCGACGTTGAGCAGGGTCGTCGCGTCGCCCGGGCCGCCGGTGCCAGCAGCGGGAGTGTGACCGACCAGAAGCGGCGGACCGCGCCCGCGCCGTCGAGGGTCGCCGCCTGGAGCAGCTGCTCCGGGATGCGGTTGAGGCCCGCGATGTAGACGAGGGTGATCAGGCCGCTCAGCTTCCACGCGTCGACGGAGGCGACCGCGAGCAGTGCCGTGGTGTCGTGGCCGAGCCAGGCGTAGTGGACCTCGCCGGGCAGGACGGCCGACAGGAAGGCGTTGAGCGGGCCGTGCGCGTTGAGGACCGCGGCCCAGATGTAGCCCGCGGCCAGCGGCAAGATCAGCACGGGGATGAAAAAGAGGGAGCGGAATAGGGAGTTGACGCGGTTGGTGCGTTGCAGCGCGGTGGCCAGGGCAAGGCCGATCGTGTTCTGTACGGCCATGGCGGTGATCGCGTAGATCGCGGTGACCGTGATCGCGTGCTTGAGGATGCCGAGTTGGTTCAGGAGCTTGAAGTTGGTGAGCCCGGTCCAGGTGATCGTGTCGCTGTAGCCGGTCCACTGCACGAACGCGAAGAAGGCGCTGGCGAGGAACGGCAGCACGAAGAAGACGAGGACGAGGGCGATGGACGGCAGCGCGAAGGCGTACGGGTACAGCTTGCGGGGCGGACGCATGGCAACTGGCGCTGGCTGACGAGGCTTTCACGTGTCGTCGGCCTGAGCAGTCGGGGAGGCGTGCCGCAGCGAGGACGTCATGCGTCGGTCACCGGTCCCGCGTCACTGCTTGGCCGCGGCGGCGGCCTGTGTGTAGTAGGTCTGCATCTTGTCGGCCACCTGCTGCGGTGTCTCCTGCCCGGCGAGGAGTTTCTGGGCTCGGCGCCGAAACTGGTGAAGCCCGGCAGGGGCGAGTTGACGGAGAGCGTGGCGCCCTTGTCGTAGGCCGTCCTGAAGTCCTGGAGGAGGCCCTGGAGTTGGGGGGTCGCCGTGCCGGAGAGCGTCGGGATGATCTTCGCCTCCTTGATGTAGTCGGCGTAGCCCGTGCCGGTGATGTAGTCGATGAAGTCGACGGCGGCGCGTTCCTTCTTGGAGTCGCCGGTGCTCGGGACGTAGTACGTGCCGAGCGGGCTGGGCGCGTATTTGGTGACCGCCTTGGTGGCGGAGAGGCCGACGAAGCCGACGGCCGCGTCGACCTTGGCGGTGTCGTTGTTCGCGTCGGAGTTCAACAGGCCGATGGAGTCCGAGTTGTTGGCGACCATCGCGGCCTTGCCGTCCAGGACCGCCTTGAAGGAGTCCTCCCATGTGGCCGTGTTGGTATCGGAGTTGAAGCAGCCCGCCTTGCGGAGCGAGTCATAGGCCTTGAGTCCGGCGACGAACGGGCCCTTCGGGTCGAGTTGAACGCCGGCACCGGTCTCGACCTCAAGGCCGGTTCACCGTTCCCCGCCACCTGTGTGGTCACCATGGTGGACGGCGCCGCCAAGTACATGGCGGACGCCGGGAGTTACGACCGGATCACCTACGAGGCGATGAACTCCCGGTACGCGAAGGGCGCGGCGGAGACCGTCACAGCGCGTCTCGCCGAGCTGCTGCGGGAACTCTGATCCCGGGCGACGCGGCCCCCGGGATCGAAACCGGAGGCCGCGCCATCTCAATCAACCCTCGTTGTACGTCAGTTCTTGCCCTTGGTGACGACCCACTTGCCGCCCACCCAGTTGCCGACCGTCTCGTAGCCGGAGCGGAAGGAGCCGAGCCAGTCGAGCTTGAGGGTGGCCTCGGCGGTGGACTTGACGGGGGTGTAGCTGCTCGCGTCGGTGGCCGGGCCGCCGGTGGTGTTCTTGGCGTAGTACGGGAAGGGATAGACCGGGCGGGAGGCGGTGGTGTTCCCGCTGCTGTCGACCGACTTGGTCGTCAGGTTTGCCGGTGCCTCGCCCTTGGTGACCCAGTCGGTGATCGCCGTCAGCGCGTCGAAGGTGTCCGGGCCCTGGCCGCCGCCGCAGTGTGCGACGCCGGGGAGCAGGAAGAGGCGGGCGAAGGTCTCGGTGGCCGTCTCGCCGCCCATGATCTTCTCAACTGCCTTGTAGTAGGCCATCGTTCCCACGGCCGGGATGTGCTGGTCCCCCAGGCCGTGCCAGAGGATCAGCTTGCCGCCGGCCTTCTTGAACGCGGTGAGGTCCGGGTCGGTGGCGTCGTACATGCCCTCACCCAGCCGCATGACCTTCTTGTAGTAGGCGGCCGTGAACTTGATGTCCTTGTACGTCAGGGTCGGCTGCGGGCTGTCGAAGATCTGGTAGCGCAGGGTCTCCCGGACGAAGCTGATGTCGCCGCTGGCGCCGGTGGCGGTGGCCGGGGTGATGATTCCGGCCCAGTTCAGCTCGGAGCCGCGCAACTGGTAGCCGGGGTAGAGGAGTTGACCGTGTTCGTCGGTCGGCCCGGCGTAGATGCGGCGCAGGGTGGTGACCTGGTCGGCGGTCAGGCAGTACGCGTCGGACGTCGGGGTCTGGCCGGTCTCGCACTGGATGGTGCCGGGGTCCCAGGTGCAGCTCAGCGGGTCGGCGATGATGCCGTCGGCGGGGGCGCCGCAGCCCTTGAGCACGGCCTTGTGGAGGTCGGCGAGGTCGGCGTTGGTGATGGTCGCCGGACCACCGTTCAGGTACACGGACTGGGCGGTCCAGGCGTGCGAGAAGGTGTTCAGCGCCGTGAAGTTGTTGGCCGGGGCACCGGCGATGATGCCGTCGAAGTCGGTCGGGTAGCGCTGGGCCTCGGTGAGGGCCTGGTGGCCGCCCTGGGAGCAGCCGTCGAAGTAGGAGTGGGTGGCCGGCTGGCCGTAGTACTGCTTGATGACGGCCTTGGCGGTCTGGACCAGTTCGTGGTCGGACTTGTAGCCGAAGTCGGCGCGCAGGGTCGGGTCGGTGGAGAAGAGGCCGCCGCCCTGGTAGTGGCCCTCGTCGCTGGAGGCGACGGCGAACGCGCCGGTGGTCAGGGGGACGCAGCCGGTCGAGGCGGGGGCGCTGGTGACACTGGTGTTGCCGCAGAGGCCGCCGCATCCGACCTGGAGGTAGTTGGCCTGCCAGCCTGTCTCGGGGAGCTTGATCTCGAAGTGGAGTTGGGGGGCGATCACGCCCTTGACGTCACAAGCGGCCCAGTTTCCCAGGGTGTTGGCGCTCGCGGCGAGTTCGGTGGCCGAGGTGATCTCGAAGGGCACCCCGGGGACGACGGCAGCCAGGTCGAGTTGAGCGACGCCGGAGCAGGACATGGCCGGGGCGATGCCCGAGGTCGCGGTGCTCACCGAAACGGCCTTCGCCGAGGCCGAGTTGGCGGCCTGCGCGCTACCGGTCGTGCTGTTGGCCAGCGCCACGCCCGCACCGGTCACCAGCGCGACGACTGCGGCGAGGGTGGCCATGAAGGTGGCCGAGTTCCACCGACACCATCTGAACAGCTTGGGCATGCTGGGTACTCCGTTCGATCGCCGGATCGGGGTCGTGCATGCAGGCACGGCGAGGAACGTAGCTGTCCGGTGATCCGTGAGCAATAGCGTCGACGCTATTGTTGACGATTTAGTCGAAGACTTTGGCCCGATATCGCTGACCAGGCACGAAGCCGACGCCCGCCACAACGTCAGCTTTCTTTTTGCGCAACTCATTGATTGTACCGACCGTTAGGTCTAATTTATCGGCTCTCTGGACCTTCGCTCCGCTCACTTACGGAAGGCCGCCGATGTCCCAGACCCAGCTCACTCCCCCACGGGACGAGGAAAGATCACCCTCGACGACCCGCAATGTCCTCGTCATCGTCGCTCTCGTATGGACCGTCCAACTGGTCGCGCTCATCGCCGCGTTGTCCGGTATCGCGCAGGCCGACGTCGCGATCCACTTCAGGACCACCGAAATCGCGTGGTTCACCCTGATGACCCTGCTGACCGGGACGTTCTTCCTGCCGTTCGCCGTCAAGGCCGCCGCCGTCTTCGGCAAGAAGCGCGTCCTGCTCGCCGCCACGGGACTCGGCTTCGTCGGCGACCTGGTCGCCGCCGTCGCCACCGACTACCGCACCCTGCTGATCGGCCGCGGCATCGCGGGCATCTACGCCGCCAGCGCCCCCCTCGCCTACGCCATCACCCGTGACGTGTTCCCGCGCAAGTGGGTCGGGGTCGCCAGCGGGATCCTGGCCGGCGGCGTCGGTCTCGTCGCGTTCGGTGGACCGTTCCTGTCCGGCTGGCTGCTGGACGACTACGGCTTCCGCGGTGTCCTGTGGTTCATGGCCATCAGCACCGCCGTCAGCTTCCTGCTGGTCGCGACCTTCGTGCCGGAGAGTCCCATCCGTGCGGCGGCCGGCCGGATGGACTGGGCCGGCGGAGTCCTCCTCGGCGGCGGCGTCACAGCGCTCATCTACGCCGTCGGCCAGGGCTCGCACTGGGGCTGGGGCAGCGGCAAGTTCATCGGGTTCGTCATCGGGGCGGCGATCGCACTGATCGTCTTCGTCCTCGTGGAGCGCCGGGTCGCCGAACCCCTGTTCCCGCTCTCCATGACCCGACGCCGCCCGGTGTGGACCGTTCTCCTCGCCACCTCCATCGCGGCCGGCTCACTCAGCGCCGTCGGCGTGGTGATCCAGCTGCTGATCCTGATGCCGAACATCCCCACCATCTCGGCGGGCCTGGGCTGGTCGGGAACCCACAACGCCATCGTCACCAGCCCGATCAGCGCCATGATCATCGCGGGGGCCGTCGGTACCGGCCTGCTCTCACGCCGGGTCGACGCACGCATCCTCCTGGGTACCGGCGCCGCGCTCGCGGTCCTCGGCTACGGCATCGGCACCCATCTGCACCACAGCGCCCCGCAGATCATCGAGATGGGCGTGATCGCGGGGCTGGGCACGGGCATCGTGATGGCGATCGTGCCCATCATGATCATCGAGGTGGTCACCCCCGAGGAACAGGCACTCGCCAACGGCGTCCAGACCCTCGGCCAGGGCGTCGCCCAGATCGTCGTCTCCCAGCTGGCCTTCGTCGTGATGGCGCAGCACGGGGCGGTCCTCAAGGGCACCCAGTTCTACCTCGACGCCGGCTTCACCAACGGCCTCTGGCTGGTGGTCGGTTGCGTCGCCGCGGGTGCGCTGCTCGTCGCTCTGATCCCCAGGAGCAAGCGTCTCGACGAGGTGGAGGTGGGCCAGGCCGTCGCCTGACACTACCGGCACAACCACTGACATGCGGAAGGCCGTTCTGCCGGTGACGGGCGAACGGCCTTCGGCGTGCGGCCGGTTCAGCCGTTGCGCACGTATTCCGCAGCAGCGTCCAGGAGCCAGTCCGTCAGATACCCGGCGAAGGACGAACGGACCAACACCCAGAATCCGGCGCCGGGCTCGTCCCGGGCGACCAGGACGACCTGGGCACGGGCCAGGGTGGTCTGGGCGCAGCGTCCGGGGCCGAAGGCTCGCGGGTGCAGGTCCAACGGGCAGCCGTGGGCCAGCAGTTCGCGGGCGTGGGCGCCGGAGACGAGGAGGGTGGTGCGCTGGGCGGAGACGTCGGTGACGGCGATGTGTTCGTCCCCGGCCGCCGCCCGGATCCGGTGCTCCACGTCCCGCTGGGTGTCCGGCGGTCCGACCACCAGCCACTCGTCCGGGCCGAGCCACAGCACGGTCAACTCCCCCGCCCGCACGACCGTGTTGGGCTCAAGGGGCAGCGACAGACCGAGCGCTAGGCCTACGGCGTCCGCCGCCGTGCCCTTCGCGTCGAGCCGGAGGTTCACCTGGGCCAGGAAGGGCAGTTCGGCAAGCCGGACCGTTCCACCCGAGGAACGGGTCGTGGCCGCCAGTCGGTCGGCGGCACCCGCGAGGGGGCTGCGGCGCGGGACGGAAAGGGCGGTGTCAGCCATCGCGGCGGGCTCCCTCGGGGTCGTAGAGGACGGGGCTTGCGACGGTGACCGGGATCAACTGGTCGCCCACGGGGGCGTAGAGGCGTTCGCCGATGCGGTCGCGGCCGCCCTTGATCAGGGCGAGGGCGAAGGTGCGGCCGAGGGCGGCGCTGCGGTAGCTGGAGGTGACGTGGCCGAGCATCGGGACGGGCGGGGCGGGCAGCACGCTGTCCGCGATCAGTTGGGTGCCCTCGGGGAGGAACGCGGCGGGGTCCTCGGGGAGCAGACCGACGAGGTGTTTGCGGTCGGAGCGGGCGGCGTCGGCGCGGGCGAAGGAGCGTTTGCCGATGAAGTCGGGCTTCTTCTTCGAGACCGCCCAACTCATGCCGAGATCCTGGGGAGTCACGGTCCCGTCGGTGTCCTGGCCGATGATCGGGTAGCCCTTCTCGGCGCGCAGGACGTGCATGGTCTCGGTGCCGTACGGGGTGATGCCGAAGGGGGCACCGGCCTCGTAGAGCGCCTCCCACAGGGCGAGGGCCTCCCACGGTGACACGTTGATCTCGTAGGCGAGTTCGCCGGAGAAGCTGATCCGGCACACCCTGGCCTCGATGCCGGCGACGGTCGTGTCCCGCCAGGCCATGAAGGGGAAGTCGTCGTTGCCGACGGCGAGTTGGGGCGCGAGCGAGCCGAGCACCTCACGGGAGCGGGGGCCGACCAGGGCGACGGTGGCCCACTGCTCGGTCACCGAGGCGCAATGGACGCGGAGTTCGGGCCACTCGGTCTGGTGCCACTCCTCCATCCAGTCCAGTACGGCGGCCGCGTTGCCGGTGGTCGTGGTGACCAGGTAGCGGTCCGGGGCGAGGCGGATGGCCGTGCCGTCGTCGAAGACCATGCCGTCCGGGCGGCACATGACGCCGTAACGGATCATGCCGACCTTCAGGTTGCTCATCATGTTGGTGTAGAGCCGGTCGAGGAAGACGGGTGCGTCCGGGCCCTGTACGTCGATCTTGCCAAGGGTGGACCCGTCCATGAAGGCGACGCCCTCGCGGGCCGCCGCGCACTCGCGCAGGACGGCGGTCTCCATGTCCTCGCCGTCGCGCGGGTAGTACCAAGGCCGTTTCCACTGGCCGACGTTCTCGAACAAGGCGCCCTGCATGACGTGCCAGTCGTGCAGCGCGGTCGTACGGATCGGGTCGTGCAGCGCGCCCCGGTCGCGGCCGGCGAGAGTGGCGAAGGAGACGGGTGTGTACGGCGGGCGGAATGTCGTCGTGCCGAGCAACGACACGTCCACGCCGAGGAGTTCGGCCACCACGCCGCCGGCCAGGACGCCGGAGGTCTTGCCCTGGTCGTTGGCCGTGCCGGCCGTCGTGTAGCGCTTGGTGTGCTCGACCGAGTTGAGGCCGGCGGCGGTGGCTCGGGCCAAGTCGGCCACGGTGACGTCGCGTTGGAGGTCCACGAAGCTGGGGGCGTCGGTGGGGCCGGGGACGACGAAGACCTGCATCGCGGGGGTCTGCGGTTCCGTGGTCACGTGGGGCAGGGAGGGCAGTTCGGCGGTGTAGCCCTCGGCCTCTATCGCTCGGGCGCCTGCGGCTGCGCCCTGCAACAGGGTTCCGGCCAGGTCGAATTCACCGTTCGCGCTGCCCGCGACCTCTACCAGCTGGCGGCAGGTGTCCGGGACGAAGGTGCCGAGGGTGTCGTCGTAACGGAGTTTGCCGCCTGCCTGGCTGAACAGGTGGGCGACCGGGTTCCAGCCGCCGGAGACCAGGAGGAGGTCTGCGGTGAACTGCCTTGTCGTGGCCGGGGTTTCGCCGTACGGGGCGACCGTGACGGCGCTCAGGCGCGGGGTGCCCTCGGTGCCTACGACTGCGTGTCCGGGCAGTACCTCGATGCCGGCCTCTCGGGCTCGGCTCGCCCACTTCTCCGGCTCCGACGGGCGGGTGTCCACTATCGCCGCGATCTCTACGCCTGCCGCCGCCAGGTCCAACGCGGCTGCGTACGCACTGTCGTTGGTGGTGAAGACCACGGCTCGGCCACCCGGTAGGACGCCGTAGCGGTTGACGTACGCGCGGGCCGATGCGGCGAGCATCACCCCGGGGCGGTCGTTGTCCGGGAAGGCGAGGGAGCGTTCGTGGGCTCCGGTTGCCAGGACTACCCGGCGGGCTCGGATGCGCCACACGCGTTCTCGGGAGACGTGGGTGGGGGCTGCGGCGCCGAGGTGGTTGGTGCGGCGTTCTACGGCCAGGAGGTGGTTGTCGTCGTAGTGGCCGAAGACGGTGGTGCGGCGGAGGATGCGGACCTCGGGGGCGATGGTGAGGTTTTCACTCAACTCGGTTACCCAGTCGAGGTGTTGGGCCGTGTCCAGGAGGCTGCCGCCCAGTTCGGGGCGGTCGTCGGCGAGGATGACTCGGGCTCCGGTTCGGGCGGCGGCGGCCGCGGCTGCGAGGCCGGCCGGGCCTGCGCCGACCACGAGCAGGTCGCAGTGGGCGTGGGCGGCGTCGTAGCGGGCCGGGTCGGGTTCCGTGGCCAGGCGGCCCTGGCCGGGGAGGCTGGTGGCGACCAGGCCGTCGTAGAGCTCGACCGTTGTCGCGGGGAGCATGGGCTCGGGGAACGGGGCCTCGAT